>JAWLBB010000011.1 GCA_041395105.1 Opitutaceae bacterium
AACTCCGACCCGCTGCGCGGCTCTCCGTGTCTGAGTTCAAACGTTAGCTGATGAAGGATATCATCGTTCCCTACCGTGTGAGTTTCGCACTACTTTTCCGCGAAACCGTCGGCTCCTTCAGTTTCGTTGTCCTTCAACTCGTCGTGCTATGGGGGCTTGCGTATTGGGCCTATGCCTCCTTTCGACCATTGTCTGAACCGATCGGATGGGTACTCGTAGGCATCACGGTGTTGGCGGCAGGTTTTCGAACGGCGATAATTGGGATGGTGCCCTTAATCTGGCATCACTTCTATGGGAAGTATCCTACGACCAAGACCGCGTTTTCAACATCTGGCATTTACCTTCAGAATGAGCATGGCGTGAAGCGTATCGCTTGGGAGTCGATCTACGACGTGATGTCGAGTGCCAAGTGTTACATTTTGGAGTATGGTCGAAAGGATCGGCTATTTGTTCCGATTCAGCTTCTGCGTGACATTGACCGTTTGGAAGAGTTTACCGATCTTGTCAGACGCAAGACTGAAACAGAAAAAGCTAACAAGGCAGTTGAGGTAACGCCTGACGGCGCACCTCACTTATGACGTTGAAAAATGGCCATGCTCATGATCTGCGGAAGTGCGATCCTCCAAGGGGTGGGGCTCCTTGTGTGGTTCTTCGGCATCAAGCGGTATGTGAGTCAGAACGGAGGGACTTCCTGGACTGGAGCCAACATCCCAGCCTGTATGTGGAATGACTTCGAAGTGGCTCGAGAGTTGAGAAGAGAGTCCGGAGCCAGATGTGCTCTGTTGGAGCTATTCGTGGCTATTGAGGTTCTTGCGGTGATCCTCATTATTGCCGCAGTCTTTGCGTTAACATGAACACCAGATCGAACCAGTCGGTTCAGGTAACTCCGTGCAGCTGCGCCGCACTCCGCACCTGACCTCAAACGTTCGGTAGTATCAATGAATCCCAGTTGTGGACCAAGAGAGGACTTTCCTGTTGCAGATGAATCGTTCAAATTTCCTCCTTCTCCTCCTGCTGTTCAGCGTCGCTGTCCTCTGCATTCAAATTTGGGTAGTCGCTGATCTCTATCCAAGCCCAATCGCATTCTCTGGAAACAGCATTGCGCTCCTCGTCGTGAACTCTATCTGGATCGTGTTTGTGTGGGTGTGCTGGAATCGCGCGAGGAAGCGGGAACGCTGTGATCTCAATGATAACGGTTGACCGAAAGGAGCAGTCGTCAGTGTTCCCTAAAAAGACAGATCCGAACAAACCACTGGAGACAACGCCTGACGGCGCGTCTCAGTTTTGAACGTTGGACCAAGCAATAATGAGTAACGAATACCGACTAATCCTGTCTGTTCTGCTGATCGCAGGGATGATTTATGCCGCTCATCGACTCGACATGAATTGGAGAAGAAAGAACCCAGATCACAGACCCTTCAAGTGGGGTTACTTTCAAGCGTTGTTCTTTTTCCCGCTTTGTCCGTTAGCGACTATCGGGTGGATTGTCGCAGCTCCGCTAGTCGGATATTCGCTTCCGATTGGGGCTTTGATCTTCTATCTGTGGCTCTCTTTCGTTGGCGGATACGCCGGATTCATGTTGATCACCAAAAAGAGTCGGTGGGCTTGGTTGTTCGTAGTGATCGCTCAGTTGAATCTGATCAATATGGCGATAAATTACTACTACGGTTCCAAGAGGTGGGGAGAGTTTACGAAATTCCAGTCCAACAAGACGGCTGGAGACAACTCCGGTCAGCGCGATGCGCCGACCTCCGCGTCTCACCCGTAACGTTATGCGAACAAACTGGTGATACGGTGAAGACTGTCCTCACTCTCATTTTGTGTCTTGGATGGATATTGCCTGCGGCGATCTCAGCAGTCCTCTTTCTCAACCAAACTCCGGTAGAAGAGACATTCAGTTATCCGATCATGCATCCTGCGAATTGGAGTGTCACAGGACGCGCTGAGCTGATGGCCGGAATCGCTGCAGTATGGCTGATTGTAGGGGGAGGATACGCTCGGTGGCTTTTCATTCGCCAAGGACGGTTTTGGTGATCAGAATTGAACCAATGAGCTTGAAGAAGTCCAAGGAGCATAACCAGTCACTTCAGACAACTCCGATCCGCTGCGCGGCTCTCCGTGTCTGAGTTCAAACGTTCTGAGATGAAGCTATTCTGTTCGCTGATCTTGATCGTAGCTCTCGGGGGATGCGAGGTCCAAACTAGCGTGGAGGTCGTCGAGGTCACAGGAGATGCTGAGTTGATCGACACAGATGATTTGCCAGTAGTTTACCTCACCGATGGACTCAATGAGGGTTCGCTGGTAGGAATGAAGATCTCAGATCTACTTCCCTATCTCGATTCTACGAGAGCCAGCGATAGTCGAGGGAATCTCGAGTCAATTTCAGGTTCACTGCTCTTGAGTCTGCCAGAGAGTCGCCTACTGGTCGCAACAGTGGAACAGACCGTAATCACGAAGGTTGCGTCTCGAAGTATCTTGGGGATTCGCGGGATTTTGGAGAAACAACAGAAAGCCAAGGAGTCAGAACAAGCCGAGGGAGGTAACGGCTGACGCCGCACCTCCTCTTTGAACGTTGGGACGGTATTTTCTAACATGAACAGCAAAGCGATAATCTTCTTTCTTGCTTCTCTATTCGTCTGTTCAAGTGGCCTCCGTGGCCAAAGAAGTAGTATTAAAACGCTGCTCGAAAGATTAGACGACATACCCGCAGGCGATCAGGGAGCACTCCCGTTCTATCTGATCGGATGCCTTCGTGCAGCAATTGAGGATATGATATTCTACTCGCTTAATCTACCCGTTGGCTGGGAAATCGCGGAGCGAGATTCCGAGTTGATTAGGAGCAACTTTGATTCGGCGGCGAGTGTATGCCTCGACGTTATTCAGAGGCTTAAGGAAGCCCGAGATGGAGGCAACTCTTTGGAACATCCTGAGATGTGGAAGCGGGTTAGTGCGTGTATCACGCTGTCCGAATCGATTGGTGAAGAGGATTACGCAATTGATCTGCTTCTTCGAGCCAGAGAATCAACTATTTGGGCCGGACTCGACGGGCTCAGTTTTCAGTACCTTAGCTGCGGTTACGGCCTTGAGAAATCGACCAGAGCGCTACGTCTATTGGGTCTGCAACTATCGACAGAAGCGCATGAAGACTCACCGCTAGCCCGGATACTTGAGTTGCGCATGAGCCAATACCAGCAGGCAATTCTAGCATCATGGTTGTGTGTGATTGAGATTGGTGAGCTAGACGAATTTCTGCAATTCGGCATTGACGGTGCTGCCGATTCCTACACTCACCTGTTTGGAAGAACTTTTCCCGCGGCTTGGCCTGTAGGTGAATCGGGGTTTTTCAACTAGGTTTGTGTTTTCTTGTCCACGGAATACGTTCAGGGTATGGCGACCAGAGCGCGAGCGAATAGAAGTAGAAATGGGCCCAACAAGACGGTTCAGGCAAGGTCGGCTATGGCCGCCGCGCCTGACCTTTGACGTTAGCCGTAGTCGAATGTCTGCAATTTTTCAGGTCACTACTCCGTTCCCGTTAGGCGAAAGGAAGATGTTCGTCCTTCCCGGAGTGATCAAGAAGGGAACGGTCAAGGTCGGAATGAAAATGAGGCCGAAAGGGAGTGTCATCGACTTGGTGCCGATCACGGGGGTGGAGTTGGTCGACAGCGTTGGAGAGAAAAGAGATAGTGCAGTCGCTCTCTGCGCCACCTATCGCGATGCGACAGAACTTAAGGGACTTCAGTCACTGTTCGGCGAAGGTTCTGTCTTGGAGGTTGAGGATTGAACAGCATGGAGAAATGGGCTAACAAGACGCTTGAGACAACGACGCTAACGCGCCGCGTCTCAGCTTGAGACGTTGGAGATAAGTGATCATGAGGATAATCACGGTCCTATCTATTTTTGTCTTCACCGCCGTCGCGCATGGGGAAGACGAGGTGCTGACACGAGAGCAACTCTTTGCCCCTGGCAACGACCCGAACCTGAATCCCGAAAAGCGCTATGCGGAATTTGATTTGGACGGAGACGGCACGAATGATCTTCTCTTGTCCACTTCAGTGTCACAAGGAGGAACCGGTGGTCTCATCTACAACTTGTACCTCGGAGTCGGGCACGAGCGTTTCAAGCAACTCGACCAGTTCCTAGCCGGAGGGTTCGCCTTGGAAGATGACGGCAAAACAAAGCGTCTTTGGTCATATACCCACCGCTCCTCTCAATCGGGAACCATTCAGTATCGATACTTCGATCGTAAAGGCACATTCCAGAAGAGCCAACCCCTCCTGATCTATCCAGGAGATGGGGGATCAGAAGTCGGAAACGGGATTTACAGATCCATTTTCAACGAGAAGACTATGCTCAGAACCAAAGCAACTAAAGACTCCAACAAGACGCCCGAGGTAACGACGGCTAACGCCGCCGCACCTCAGCTCTGACGTTCGGCAAAAGAAACCATAATGAGATATAGAAGGAAAACCGTATGAAAACAATGACATGTAAACAACTGGGTGGCTCATGCGACCACGAATTCAAAGCCAGTTCGTTTGAGGAAATTGCGGAAATGAGCAAGAAGCATGGAATGGACATGTTTCAGAGGAAGGACGAGGCTCACCTGAAAGCGATGGCGGATATGCAAGAACTAATGCAAAATCCAGACGCAATGACGCGATGGATGGAGGAAAAAAGGAACGAGTTCGATGCTCTGCCAGACGATTAACTGCAGAAACCACCCTCAGAACACGTTGACCGCGAGAAAAATAGCCATGCAAACTCCCAAACTCTTAGCAGGGACTATCGCCTACACCATTGGAACGTTCACCCTGGCTGTCTTGTGGCATGTCGTCCTTTTCAAGAGTAGCTATGACGCGTTCGGCTATTTCGAAGGCGAACCCAGTTTCGCACTAGGTCTCCTGACCATATTTATTCAAGGACTGATTCTCAGCCTTCTATACCAGTATTTTCCTTTTTCTACAGAAGGTCTAAAAGGAAGTATGAAGTTTGTTTTCTTAATTGGTATCTTCTTTTGGACATCTCATGTCCTTGCCTTCTTAGCAAAGCAGAAAATTAGCATGCCTTGGAAGTTCTTAGGTATGGAGACTTTTTACCTCGGCATTCAGTTTGCAGTTTTCGGATTCATTCTGAGTTTCATCTTCAAGAGCAAATCCACAGGCGCCGAACAAGGCAGTGGAGGCAACGGCTAACGCCGCGCCTCGCTTTGGACGTTCGAGGAAAAAATAGATATAGTGAGGGGAATAATCCCCAAAGCGTGGATACATAATTGTCCTGCCCGCAGTATCCATTAATGTAATATAGCGATGCCTAAGCTGTAAGTGTCCGCTCTGAGACCTCGTAGTCAAGTGCGGCGGATTGGGATAGTCTGGCTGGATGTCTGAGACGATTTTGACCGAGATAACTGACGGGGAACCCAAGCGTGATACCCGCGGCCGCCAGATCCTGCATTCCAGTGCGTGGAGCGAGTTGATCGAGCGCTATGAGTCCAGTGGGATGACCCAGGTCCAGTTCGCCCGTCATGAAGGAGTGAAGTATCATACTTTCGTGGCCCAGCTTGGGCGCCACCGGCGGGCTGGCCGAAAAGCGCAACCCGGGCCGCGCTTTCTTGAAGCGAGGCTGCCGACGGCCCCGGCCATTCGCCTGGAGGTGACGCTGGTCTGCGGGATGGTGGTTCGGGAGACGAGGTCGAATCGCTGGCACGGTTGATCCGCCTGCTGGAGAGCTGAAGCGATGCTGGCGTTCCCGGCGGGGCTTCGGATCTTCCTGGCGTTGGAAGCGGTGGATATGCGCAAGCAGTTCAACAGGCTGTGGGCGGTGGCCAGTGAAAAACTCCGGGAGGATCCCAAGAGCGGAGCGGTCTTTGCCTTCACCAACAAGAAGCGCGACCGGCTCGAAGCTGCTCTACTGGATGGAACCGGTGTCTGGGTTCTGGCCAAGAGGTTGGAGGCTGGACGGTTCCAGTTGGCCCAGGGATCGCACGGGAGGCAAGCTTGCGATGAGTCCGGAAGCCTTGACCATGCTCATCGCCGGAATCGACCTTAAAAAAGGCATGCAAAAAGCGTGGTATGAACGATAAAAAGGCTTGTTATTGCAAGTATCCTATATATGGATACTTGGAATGCCTCCACGAAGAACTCTATGCCGAAAACCTGCAGCTCAAGCAACGGCTCTTGGAACTTCAGGCGCAGATTGAGTGGCTCAAACGCCAGATGTTTGGCGGTGGCAAGAGCGAGAAGCTCGATCCCGCACAGCTTCAGCTCAAGCTTGGAGAGCTTCAAAAACTCACCGGCGAGGTAGAGGCGATCCAGAAGGTCAGTTACGAGCGACGAACGCCGCGCGAAAAAGTTCCCACCCCGGCTGATAAGTTCGCCCACCTGCCGGTGAAGGAAACCGTGGTCATTGAGCCCGAAGAGGTGGAGGCCGATCCGGATGCCTTTGAGCAGATCGGCGAGGAACGCACCTTCGAGGTGGACATCGTGCCCCCGCAGTTGTTCAAGCGGGAGATTATCCGGCCCAAGTATCGGCATCGCATGGATCGTTCGCGTCCCCCGGTAGTGGCCCCGGCGCCCAAGCGGGCCATCGAGGGCAGGTTCGCCTCGGCGGCCTGATCGCCCATGTGGCAGTGAGTAAATACGTGGACCATCTGCCTCTTTATCGCCAGCAACGCATGTTTGAGCGATGGTCGGCTCCGATCTCCCGACAGAGCATGTCCGACTGGATTGAGGCGGTCGCAATGTGGCTTATGCCTCTACCATTTGATCCGCCAGCAGTTGCTCGCCGGGGGATACGTGCAGATTGATGAAACACCGGTGCGTTGTCGGGACCCCGACCTCAAACGTGGGAAAACATTCCAGGGTTACTTTTGGGTGATGGGACGGCCCGAATCCGATGTCTACTTCGTCTGGGCACCTTCGCGCCAGTATGGCGAGGTCAACCGGCTGCTGGGTGAAGACTTTGAGGGGCTGATGCAATCCGACGGCTATGCGGCCTATGAGTCCTATGCCGGCGCCCATGATCAGGTCGTCTGGGTTGGCTGCTGGGCCCATGCCAGGCGCGGCTTCTTCGAGGCTCAATCCGAGAACCCCAAGGCCACCAGAGTCGCCCTGCGGCTCATCGGCCGACTCTACCAGCTGGAGTGCCAGTGGGATGAGCAAGGGATCGACGCCATCGAACGTTCCCGGCTCAGGGAGAAACACTTCGCCCGGACCCTCAAGTGGCTCCACCAACTCGCTCTGGCCTTGCAGCAACGCTGTTTGCCCAACCAGCTTCTGGGCAAGGCCTGCGGTTACCTGCTCAATCAGTGGAAGCCTCTGACTGCCCATCTTCGTTACGGGCGAACCCGGCTGGACAACAACCTGATCGAGCAGGCCATCCGCCCCTCGGCCATTGGCAAAAAAAACTGGCTGTTCATCGGACATCCCGATGCCGGGGAGCGCTCCGCGGTGATCTACTCGCTGGTTGTCTCGTGTCAACGCCATGGTAAAGATCCCCAGGCTTACCTCGCCGATGTCCTGCGGCGCATCCCCTCGATGACCAACCAGGATGACTTCACCTCGCTGCTGCCGGCCAACTGGCAACCGGCTTGATTCGTCCTATCTGCATTACAATCCGTCACCATTGATGTGCATCATTGGTGACCAGTAAGACCCATTATCCGTCACCATCAATGCTTCGGCGTGAGGCAGAAGGTCGGACGCTTACGGGGCGTTCATGAGCGAGGGCCAACGAAAGAATACGCTCTTGAGCGTATCCACTGAACTCGAGGACTCAGGCAGTAGCGACCAGATCGAATCAATCAAAATGCCGAACAAACCGGTTCAGGAAACACCGGCTAAGGCCGCTGCTCCTGACCTTTGAACGTTCGGCAATGAGGAAACTGATCTACCTGCTTGCGTGCTTGTCAGTCTTGTTTGTTGCCTGTACCTCACAACATAGTTACCGGCAAATACCGTCAAAGTACACTACCTTGTATTGGTCGCCCAACAAAGAATCCTATTTGATAGAGATCATTCCAGCGTTTGCGGAGCCTCTCGCAAAGCAATTTGATTTCGTTACCGAGAACGATGTCGTCTACCTAGAAATGCAGTCGTTCACCAGGCACGGAGCGAAGTCCGTAATCAAAGCGGAAGGAGAAGAAGCCTCCTGCTTACTTGGCAAGTTCCGAAGTTTTAACTGGGCGACCGTAGAAGATCCAGTTCCTGAAGATGTAGTTATACTCGCGCCCGACGACACAGAAATAGTCCTGAAAGCGCAAACGTCTCGTTCCTACCGAGAACTCCGTATTGGAATATCGCAGAGTGCTGCCCTAAGGCATTTGTTGAGAAGCGCTATAAAGAACGAGAAACAGCCGAACCAGGCCGGTGCAGACAATTCGGACCAGCTCCGCTGACCCTCATGTCTGACCTCAAACGTTCGGCCAAAGCATGATGCGCATTTTCACCTTCGCACTAACGCTATCCGTAATGGTTGGAGGGTGTGTCTCGAATCCGCTGCGCAGCCAATTCGAGGGTGTCGCCGGAAATCTTGGCATCCGCGACGAAGATGTGGCCGCCATCGCGGATCAAGCCAGTGAGCGCCATCAACTATTTGTCATTGGGATCGAGAGCACCAAAGACGGAGCTATAGAGGTGACGTTGTGCCATAGGCAAAAGCCGCCTTATCCTTCATGGACCGTGGTTACGTACCGAATGGTTGATGGACATTGGGTAGAGGATCCAGAATCTCAGCAGGACCTCATCGTATGATAAAAGAGCCGAACCAGGCGAGTGAGGTAACGGCTTGCAGCCGCACCTCCTCTTGAAACGTTGGCAGGAAAGTGGGGAGTTGACAAGCGCACGCTTTTGCGCACGCTTCTGGTTATGACTACCGTAACCGCCACAAAAGCCAGAGGAAGCCTCTATGCCCTGATTGATGAGGCGAATTCCTCACACGAGCCGATCCAGATCACGGGCAAGCGTGGAAACGCAGTGCTCATTTCTGAGGACGACTGGCGTTCGATAAGGGAGACACTGTATCTCCAGTCCATACCGGGAATGGTCGAATCGATCCAGAAAGCCAGGAAAGAAGGTGTAGAGGAAGCTTCGGCGGATCTCGACTGGTGAGTTACACGATCGTCTATTCGCGTCAGGCACAAAAGGACGCAGCCCGGCTCAAGAAAAGCAACCTCAAGGGGAAGGCAATTGAGCTGATCGAGATACTCAAGGTCGACCCACTTCGGACTCCGCCCAGGCTGGGCATACTGACCGGTAACATTCAAGGCTGCTACTCCAGGAGGATCAATATCCAGCATAGGCTGGTATACGAAGTCTTCGAGAAGACCAAAATCGTTCATGTCCTGCGGATGTGGTCGCACTATGGAGAATGATGCCAACAAACCGATGAAGGTAACGCCTGACGGCGCACCTCATCTCTGACGTGGGCGACAAAATAGATAAAGGCTTCTGCCTGAGGTATTCGGATTTGTCATACCGACGTAAGTTCATCCGCACGCTTTGGACTCTGCCCCTCGCATCCGTCATGTTTCTGGTCCCGCAGGAGTTCCGGCTATTCGGCGTGCCTCGTGATTTATGGATCGGTGCTGCAGTTCTGACCGCTATTGTCCAAGCGATCTACGCCTACCGCAAATGGAGGGACGAGAGCCGTGAGTGAAAGAAAAGAGCTCATCAAGCCACCGCAGCCAACGACTGACAGCTCCGTTGTCAGTCGCGGCTGAGTTCAAACGTTCGCAAAAAAATGAAAAGCACACTCTTAGCAATCTTAATCGTATTGAGCCTGAATCCGGCCTACTCATGCATGGAGGTGACATTCATCAACGACGAAAACTATGAGTCTACGGAACATCCGTTCACAATAAAAGCAGATGAAGGCTACTTGATGGTTTCACTTGCACATGAGATGGCCAATGGTTGTGGAAAGTATCAGAGATCTGGAGTCGGAAATAATGATGGACCTATAGATGGATTCGAACCTGATGATTCCGAGAATACCCACGACTACTTCTTTTTCGACCATCAACTTAAAGACAAAGAATTAGAGGTAGCGGGATGGTACGATTGCGATGGATGCAGCGGAAATACAAAAGTTTATGTTCTGGAACTCGATAAAATTGAAAAAATGAAAAGTGCGAACCAGGCAGCTCATACAACTCCGGCCATCGCTCCGCGATGACCTCCGCGTATGGCCTTCACGTTCTGCAAAAATAAATGAAACCGAATCCTCACCGCGGTCTTCTCCATCACATGAACATCAACGTTTCCGACCTGAAGCGTTCGTCGAAATTCTACGGTCCTTTGTTTGAGTTCCTAGGATACGAAAGAGCAGACTACAACCACCACGGAGTGTGGGCATATGAAGATTGGAAGCAATGGCTCGAAGGAACACCGCACGAGATAAGTATCGTGCAAGCTCACGGCAACGAAACCTACGAAAAAGAAAAAAGGAGATCAGTAGGAAGACATAATCACATCGCTTTCTGTGCTGAAGACCGCAAAGACATTGATCAGCTTTATGAGAAAGTCCTAGTGCCATTAGGAAAAGAAGGACTTTGCACAGTGGAGGATCCACCGTGTGAGTGCCCAGAATATGGCGACGGATACTACGCCACATTCTTTTCTGATCCAGACGGACTCAAGTACGAGTTTGTCATCAACCCCAACTACTTTATCAAAAGAAAAGCCAGAGAAGAAAGACTGGCAGAACCAGTCGCTTCTCACAACTCCGGCAGCTGCGCCGCCTCGGCGTGAGAGCTCGACGTTGGACAGAAAGGATTGAAAGTGGGACAGAATGTCCTAACCTAACGAGATGAAACTCAAAGTGGTAGTCCACAAGGCGGAGGAAGGTGGATTTTGGGCGCAGGTTCCGGCCATCCCCGGCTGCGTATCCCAGGGCGACTCGATGGACGAGCTGAGGAAGAACGTTCTAGAGGCAATCGAGGGCTGTCTTTCGGTGGAATTCGACGGCGACCCCGGCGATGACGTATCCGAAGTGATTGAGGTCGCGGTGTGAAGCAAGTCTCTGGCAAGGACCTCTGCCGTATCCTGGAAATTAAGGGATGGCGCCTGGCCCGAATCAGGGGCAGCCATCACATCTACACCAAGGCCGGGCGAATCGAGCGGATTTCGGTTCCGGTCCACGGGAATAGACCTCTGAAGTTCGGGCTCCTCAGAGCACTGATGAGGATCGCAGAGACTGACGAGAGTGAACTCTGAAAAGAGTCCAACCAGTCACTTCAGACAGCTCCGTTCCGCTGCGCGGCTCTCCGCATCCGAGTTCAAACGTTCGAGAAATCCGGAAGGGCAGAGGTGTTGACATTCGGCACACAGGTGGCAGTGTTTGGGTGTGTTTGACTGGTCAGATGAAAAAGACGCGAAGCTTCGCAAGGAGCGCGGCGTCGGCTTTCAGGAGGTCGTCTTCCACATTGAGCAAGGCGACGTTCTTGCGATTTCAGGCCATCCCAATCAGGAGAAGTACCCGAATCAGCAGATCATGTATGTCCGGATCGGAGAATACGTCTATCTTGTGCCGTTCATTCGGGCGGAGGGAAGGACCTTCCTGAAGACGATAATTCCCAGTAGGAATGCAACCCGGAGGTTCCTCCAGTAACGCTATGAAATACGATGATTATGAGAAGGAGCTCATCGAGCTCGAAGACAAGATTCTGAATGAAGTACGGGACCCGACCGAGAAAGAGAAACGGGCTCTTCAGGAGGCCGCACGGAACACTCTGATCAAGGACAAGAGGATCAATATCAGGATATCATCCCGCGATCTCTCCTCACTGCAGCGCCGCGCCAGTCGATACGGTATGCCGTATCAGACACTTATTTCCAGTATCCTGCATCGATATGTTTCCGGAGATCTCCGGGAAAAGGAGCTCGAACCAAGCGGTGCAGGCAACGACGCTTCGCGCCGCGCCTGACCTCAAACGTTGGGTAGAAGGAATCTGAATGGCGCTTATCTCTCCGTTCAACCGGATGTAACCTTATCGGATGTCGACCAAGGAGTTGGCGCTCAAGACGATCCAGGATCTTCCCGAAGATGTTGATTGGGAGGTGATAAAGGAACGGATTTTCTTCATTGCAGGGGTTGAGAAAGGCCTCCGGGAGCTCGACCAGGGCAAGGGTATTCCAATCGGGAAAGTGGATGAGGAGTTGAAGGGATGGATTACCGGGTAGTCCTCTCTCCCTCGGCCCGGGAAGACCTTCATGACCTCGTCACCTACATTGCAGCTGACAACCCTTGCCCAGCGGAGCGTATCGGCATGCGGATTATATCAGAGTCAATGCGACTCGGCGGGATGCCCAAAAGGCACACACTTCTGAATCTGTAGAGTTGGATTGGGCTCCGGAGAAGAATGAGTGGCTCAAAAAGGAGCGGAATTTCCCCAACTCACGACCGTGCCGGTGACCGTCGCCGTCTGCGAACAGGCATTCGGTCTGGCCTGAAACGCTCGACCCTCCTGGGGCCGCACCGGAGACTGCGACGACCCTCCCCTTCTCTCCCGCCGGTGTCCGATTTGCACCGGCTACGTCTATGGTGCGTCCATCGGATGGGCATGCCGAACCGTGGAGCCACCGCGTGCCATCCGGTGAGTCAGGCGGGACCACGGGTGCCGCCGACAATGCGCCGTCACGGTTGCGCCTCGGTCTGGTCGCTGCAACAACCTCGCAGGTCCACCGCATGAACCGCCGCGATTTCCTCGTCCCCGCCACTTCCGCCTCGTCGTTGGCCGCCGTGGGCTGCCGGCATCGGCCAAACGCTGCTGCCGCGCCGCGACTGTTCTTCACCTCCGACGGGCGCATTGCGGTAATCCGCGCCGACGGTTCGGGATTGCACTACTTCGACTTCCAGGTGCCCGGTCAGGCCACGTGGCAACCGGGACCCTTCCTATCCGACGGCCGCGTGATCTTCCTCAGCATGGAACCGCGGCGCGACGGACCCGGTCGTCCTTTCGAGGAATTCTACACGCAGACGCCGACGCACCTATGGCTCCATGACCTCGACCGCGGCACGCTGACGGAGATCGCGAATCGCGAACGGCTTGCCGTCTTCTACACACCCGCGCTGCTGCTGAGCAACGAACGCATCCTCGTGCAGGTCGTGCACAACAAGGTCGGCCAGATCTTCAGCATGAACCTCGACGGCACCGACGCCCGCGAGTTCACCCAGGCCGGCGAGGGATTGCCCTACGGCCTGAGCCTGAGCCCGGACGGGAAGCGGGTGGCGTTCCACCTGGCAAGCCCGCGCGGTTACGATATCTGGACCTGCGCCGCCGACGGCACGGACCGCATCCGCGTGGCCGGCGATCCGCAGCACCTTTACTTCGGCACCAGTTGGTCTCCCGACGGCCACTGGATTCTTTACCAGGACTGCCACTTCAAAGACGATCCCGGCCATGATTGGGCTGATCTCTGCATCGGCCGTCCCGACGGCAGCGAACACCGCGTGCTCACGCGCGGTCAGGCCAACTGGTTTGGCGCGACCTACGGCAATCCGCAGTTGCGCGGTGGCGGCTCGAACATGCCGCTCTGGAACCGCGCCGGGCACATCCTCTTCGCGCGCCGTCCGCCCGACGCGAAGGTGCCGTGGGAATTCCAGCCGCAGCGAACCGACACGGACCACTTCAACCGCGACTACAAACCCGAGTCCTCCCGTGGCGGCACGCAGATCTGCCGGCTCGATCCGGTGACCGGAACCCTGACGGAACTCACGCCGCTCGTCGCCGGAGTCTGGGACTGCCGCGCCGCCGAATCGCCCGACGCAAATCACATCGTTTTCTGCCGGGCCGCGACCGGCGAAATGGCCTCGCTCTGGGTGATGAACGCCGACGGCAGCGAACCGCGCCTGCTGACCCGCGGCTTCAATGAGCGCGGTGCCGATCACCCGCGCTGGGTGCCATGAACTATGGCCGCGCGATCTGTTCGAACCACGCCAGCAGCCGGGCGCCGCGGACCGCCGGAAAATGCCAGGTCATCCGCGTAACGAAACGCCTCCCCTTCATCGGCCAGCCCGGGTAGAAAGCGGGGCCGCATGATGGTCGCATTGACCCCGGTGAGGTCGAGATTCAGACCATTCTCCCCATATTCGAGCCGCACCGATTGATCCATGCTTTCATCGAAACCCGCACGCCCACCTTAGGCAGACTCCAAGAATTGAGACAGCGACAATTCATCGACGAGCCGGGACGCAAATCCCCACCATTCACCCGACAAAGCCCAAACGACGGTTTGGGTTGTCCAGGGAGACCTGCTCCTGCTATGGGAAATCGAGTTCCGATCGCTGGAGGCGGCGGCGACAGGCACCGAGCCCCGTCTCCCGGATCAGGGCAAGGATGGATCCAATGAAAATCAGCCAAAGAACAGATGAAAGCGAAATGGTGGCTCTGTTTCTCCGGTCGGAGTTGAAATCGGAGCGATGGTCCAATGCCATTCTCAAGGTCCTCGGCCGACTCTCCCTGCCGACCGCACTGATAACGGAGGCCGACACGACAGACACTGCGGCGAATGCGCAGAGGGCGCGGATCCTCGGGGTTTTTCGCGGCTACAGAGAGAATCGCGAATTGTTCAGGGCCTACCCGGACGGAGTCGTGTGGCATCGGGTCGTCCTGGATGGCGATGACTTCCAGCGCTTGATGTATATCGACTACAGCTACTGGAACGAGCTGACGGGCGGATCGCGCCGCCCGTTGGATGCAGTGCCGACCATCCTGAGCGGTCGGGAAGTCTTCGGTGTGAGCAATCAACCCGCCATTGACGGCGCCAGACTCATTCGTTCAGGCACGGCGTTCGAACCCATCATCCTGGTCGCGAGCGACCCGGAATCGGATCTGGTGATTCTGGAAGGACATGGACGGGCCACGGCCTATGCTCTCGCCGGCAGGGATGCGTATCAACGGATCCCTGCCTTACTTGGGCTTGCTCCGGGTTTCGCCTCGTGGCTGTGACTCCAGTGAACAACCGACCGAGACGGCCGGATCTCTCGCAGAACACCGAAAAGCTGTCCCCGGTTGCCGCCTGATCAGGACAGTCCGTCGACCAGGGCTTCTCAGTAGCGGCACTCGATCTCGGTGACAGTCCCGCAGGTGCAGGTGACAATGAGCCGGGTGACCCGGCCACGTTCCATGATCGTTTCCACCCGGGTTCCGTGTTCACCGGTCTCTTCGCGGTGCCGGGGTGCCGGGGTCGCGGGGGTGGACGGGCGATCGTCCGAAGACAGCGGCGGAAGAGTCGAGGCGACACCGGAAGAGACGGTGCCGGAGGAGGACCGGGTGATCACTTCGCGACCTTTGAGGAAATCGTCCATGGAACGTCAGAGGGAAGTCAGGTTCGGGTTGAGGAGGGCAAAAGAGAGTTCGATCCGCTGGTTCTCCGGGGAATCGGGGGCGACCCCTTTCAAAGGCAGGGTGTCGGCAAAGCCGGTGACCCGTTCGAACCGTCCGGCGTCGACCGCATAATGCTGCATCTCGCGCCGGGCGGCATTGGCCCGGTCGGTCGTCAGTTCCCAGGCGCCGTAGTCCGCGGAAGGAGCCCGAAAGCCCGCTGCGACATGACCGTCGATCCGGATCTTGAAATCCTGCCGATCCGCGATCCAGGCGAGATTCTGGATGACGAACCGGCCCCATTCGGTGAACTCGGAAGACTTGTCTTCGAACATCGGCTTGGAGGCCCGATCGTAGATGATGACCCGGAGTCCGTCCGACGACACCTGGATCTCGACAGGCGAATCCGTATCCGCTGCGTCGATATTGAGCATGCGATAGAAATCCTTGGCCAGCGAGTGGAGAAAGGCGGTTTCGGCCATCGAGGTCCTCGAGGGTTCTTTGCCGCCGCTCTCCAGGTTCTGGGAATCGACATTGTTGTTCATGACGCCGTTGGAGCCATCCATGGGCGAGTTGAACGGGTTCTTGAAGTACTGGGAGGTGGCGATGAGGATTTCCTGGTCCTGGGCTGAAATCCACAGGACCATGAACAGCGCCATCATCGCGGTGACAAAGTCCGCATAGGCGACTTTCCAGGCGCCTCCGTGATGGCCTCCTCCTCCTTTTTTCTTGGACATAAACGGTTTCTCTCAGGTCACTTGGTGGCGACGGCGGCCTTGAGCAATTGCTCGAGCTCATCGGCGCCGGGCAACAACTTGGCGTCCACATTGCGCCGGGCCAGTTCGATCGCCATGATCGGGGCCTGACCCCGGGCAAAGGCCGACAGTGCGGTCGACATGCAGTTGAAGAACTGGACGCTGCTTTCGTCGTTGAACTTGATCCGGTTGGTCAACGGATTGATGAAGCCGTAGGCTCCAAGAATTCCCAGGAACGTTCCGGTGAGGGCGGCGGCCACTTTCTCGCCGACGGCTTCAGGTCCCTCGGAGATGGCAGCCATGGTATTGATAATGCCGAGGACGGCCGCGATGATCCCGATTCCGGGCAGGGAATCGCCGACCAGGGACAGGACGGTGACCGGACCGTGGGCTTCACGCTCCTTGGCTTCGATCTCAGCCTCAAGCAGGGGCTGCAACTGTTCCGGCTTGATCTTGCCGTCGATGATCGGCTTGAGGCCGTTGCAGAGGAAATCGACCCGTTCGGGGTGACGGAGAAAACCGGGATACTTCTGAAAGATCGGACTGTTCTGCGGTTCGGATACATGTTCATCGAGGGCAATGAGGCCGCTCTTCTTACCGGTGAGGAAGAGTTCGTAGAGCAATTTGAGCAGGTCGAGGTAGTCCTCCTTTCCCGGGAGGGATCCCTTGAGGGCCCTGATGGTGGAGCGCAGGGTATTGATGAGGACATCCTTGGGACTGGCCACAATGAGCACGCCGATGCCGATGCCTCCGATCACGATGAACTCGGAAACATGCATGAGAACGGCAGGATTGCCGCCGGCGACGAGGAAGCCGCCGAGAGTCGCCCCGAGGACGACGAGATAGCCGATGACGATCAACATGGCGGATGCTCCTTATTTGGACATCGCCCCGGTCAGGTAATTGCGGAGACTGATCACGGCCTGGGAATGGATCTGGCAGATCCGGGACTCCGTAAGGCCAAAGACCGCCGCGATTTCCGCCAGGCGCATGTCTTCGTAGTAATACATGGCGAGGACCTTCCGGGGAACCTCGGGGAGCTGCTGGATCCGGTCTGCGACCAGTCGGACCAACTCGTCCTTCTCCATCTTGTCAGTGACGGCAACCACGCTGTCATCCGGAATGATCTCATAAAGGTTGGTCTCTTCCGACTCATCCTGGGAGCTGCAATGGTCGAGGGGCAGGAAGCTGATCGGCCGCACTTCGGTCATGAGGGCCTGATATTCTTTTTCGGAGAGCTTCATCTCCTCCCGGACCTCGGTCTCCGTGGCGGGACGTCCCAGACGCTGCTCCAGGTCCTCAACCACCTTGCGCAGCTTCTTGAAATTGGTCCGCGCGTTGCGCGGCATCCAATCCATCCGGCGCAGTTCATCAAGGATGGCGCCGCGGATCCGCATGGCGGCATACGAGCCGAATGACTTTTTCTGCAGAGGGTCGTACTTCCGCAGGGCCGCGATCAATCCCTGCAGGCCGACACTGTGCAGGTCCGCCTCTTCAATGTGGGGCGGCAGGTTGATCTTGATCCGCGCCACGATCGACTTGACGATCGGCAGGTAGAGTTTGAGCAGTTCCTCCTGGGTCTGCTCCCCTGCGGAGCTCTGTTCCCGGTAAGCACTTCGAGCCCGGGAGGCGCTCGACGATTTGGAGGGGGTTTTCTTGGTCGCGACGGCGTTTTTCATAAGATTCTATTGGATGGATCAGCTCCGGGTTGAAGAGACGGCTTCCGCTTCGCCGGCTCCGTTGTGCTGTCTGGAGACCACTTCCCGCTCACGCAGCATGGTGCGCACGCTCCGCAGGTAGATGGTTCCCAGCCAACGAAAGAGAAAGGCGGCCGCGAGGCAGCCGAAGCTCGCCTCCACCACCACAGAAAGGGGATCGCGCCCGACCCGCCAACCACCGGCAAAAACCAGGGCAAAACCGGCGGAACCTCCGACTAGAAGCAGGTACTTCATGACAAGGAGACCGCTCTCTCGATCTGGCGGGCGTTGAAGGTTTTCTCCAGCAGGGCGGCCACCGGATCATCCTCCATCTCACCGGCCAGACTCGGACCGTTCGAAAGGAAGAGAGGGGATGGGCTGCGATTGAAGACGAAGCGCCAGAGTTTCCCCCAGCGACGGAGTTCATCAAGGTGTGTGTAGACCACGTGGGTCGCCCCCAGCCGCGTGCCGGTCAAGAGGGCATCGGTGATCAGATCGGCGTCGTAGGCGGCATTGACCACCAGGATGCGTGAATCGACCTGCAGGCGGTCGAGGGCCGCCCGGGCACCGCTGTCCAGTTCCTCCTCCGGCGCCATCCCGGGAAGATCCACGTAAAGGATGGTGTCGTCCTCGATTTCCTCGACCTCGGTCGGCGAACGGAACATGGGAACACCGAGCACCTCACAGAAAGCGGCCAGGCCATCCGAAGCATTCGGTTGATCGGCATCGAGCTTCAGGACCGCGACCGTATGCCCGTCGACAAAGACATCCCGCGCCAGCATCTTGCAGAGGGCGGTCGTTTTGCCGGCGCCGCATCCACCGAGGAAGACCCGGCGATGGCCCAAGGAAGCGATCGGACGACTCCGACCTTCATCCCGGAGAAAACCACCGGTCCAGGAGACGACATCCGCCTTGCTCAAGGAGGACCAGTCCGGACCAATCTCACTGCGGATGCGTGCGATCATGAGATCGTCCAGGCCGGAGGCCCGGAGCACGGCTTCCGCCGCATCGGAAGACTCATCGCAGTCGCCGGAATTCCCAGTTTCGGCCCTGCTTGAGGGAACCGGCTTGGGCCAGGTCGCCGGATCGGAAACCGGTGCCGTGCGTTCGGATCCGACTTCAACCAGCACTTCCAGGCGGGGCTTTTTCAAGAGCCAGCCGAAACCGGAACCGCCGGCCTGACGGACCGAGACCACCCGACCGCGATCGCCAAAACGTTCGCGCAGGAGTGCGACTGCCTCGGCCGCGGAACCCACCAGCAACCGATAGGTCTCGACCTTGTCGGATTCGGAGGACGTCGTTGCGTTGGGGGAGAGGGTCATGACTTAAGATCGATGAGGAATCAGGCAGCCACGGTCTGCGGCTCTGCCGTCGAAGGCTCCGGAGCCCTCCGCCCGAGGGTATTGGGAGCCATGATGATGGCGAAATTCTGGATTTCGGTCTTGGCCGGGAGTTCCTGATAGCTGAGGATGGCGAGGCGGGGAAGGGACGGTTCGAAGAAGCGCTTGAAGGCGAGACGGATCTCCGTCGTCACGACGAGCAGGGGCAGGAGGCCCTTCTCGGTCATTTCACCCACCCTGCCGTTCAGCTCGTTGAGCAGGTACTGGGCGAGCGCGGGCTCGAGGGTCAGGGTGAGGTCGAAAGCCGAACGCTGGACCTTGCCCCCGAGAAGCTGTTCGATCCGGGGGTCGAGAGTGATCGCCGTGAGCACGCCGGGCTCACCTTCATAGGCGGGCACAAAGAACTCGCCCAACCGGCGGCGAACCTGCTCGGAGAGGTCGTCCGGATTCTTGGATACAGCGGCGAAGTCGGCAATCGCCTCAAGAATCAACTGGAGATTGCGGATGGCGATTCCCTCACGCAGGAGATTCTGGAGAACCCGCTGGATGACGCCGATATTGACCAGGTCGGGCAGCAGTTCGGACACGAGGGTCGGATTCTTCTGCTTGATGTGATCGATGAGCTGCTGGACATCCTGGCGGCCGATCAGATGGGGGGCGGATTGCTTGAGCGTCTCCGAAAGATGGGTGACGAGGACGGAGCAGGGATCGACGATGGAGAAGCCGTTCAACTCGGCGGTCTTGCGTTCTTCCTCGGTGATCCAGACGGCTTCGATTCCGAAGACCGGCTCCACCGTGGGAATGCCCCGCAGTTCGACCGTGCTCTGGGAGACATTCATCGCCATGAGGCGCTTCGGGACAACCTTGCCCCGCGCCACTTCGCGGTCTCGCAGGAGGAAGCGGTACTCGTTGCTGTCGAGTTCGAGATTGTCGCGAACAGCGATCGGAGGAACCACGATGCCCATTTCCTTCGCTATGGTCCGGCGGACTCCGGTCACCCGTTCGAGCAGATCACCGCCCTGGCGCTTGTCGGCCAGTCCGAGGAGATTGAATCCGATTTCGAGCGCAAAAGCATCGACCTCGATGAGTTTCTCAAAGTCCCGACCAAGAGGACCGGCCGCCACCGCATCCGCCGCCGCCTCACCGGCGGCACCGCCGTTCCGGGACGCGCTCAGGAGGGTCTTGGCCTCGGCGGCCTTCCGGCGGGCCGTCCGCCGCAAGGCGACCGAGATGGAACCGATGATGACAGCCAGGCCGAGGAAGGGAGTGGTCGGCAGCCCGGGCACGGCTGCAAAGAAGAGCATCATGACCGCCAGAATCCCGATGGCCCGGGGATAGGAGGTCAACTGGCGGGTGATATGGGAGCCGAGGTCATCCTTGGCCGAGGTCCGGGTGACGAGAAGACCGGCGGCC
This sequence comes from Opitutaceae bacterium, assembly GCA_041395105.1. Classification (NCBI taxonomy): domain Bacteria; kingdom Pseudomonadati; phylum Verrucomicrobiota; class Opitutia; order Opitutales; family Opitutaceae; species Opitutaceae bacterium. Next base: position 20,525 of record JAWLBB010000011.1, read on the forward strand.
AGGGATACGATGAGGGCCGGAATCTGGGAAACCAGGCCGTCCCCGATCGAGAGCAGGGTGAACTTCTGCATCGCCTGGGGAAGAGACAACCCCTTCTGGAGGACCCCGATGGCGATGCCGCCGACCACGTTGATCAGGGTAATGATGATCCCGGCCAGCGCGTCTCCTCGAACAAACTTGCTCGCTCCGTCCATCGAGCCGTAGAAGTCGGCTTCCTTCTGGATCTTCACCCGCCGCTCGGTCGCGACCGCTTCATCGATGATCCCGGCGTTGAGCTCGGCATCGATGGCCATCTGCTTGCCCGGCATGGCGTCCAGGGTAAAGCGGGCGGCAACCTCGGCGATACGGCCGGCGCCCTTCGTGATGACAAGGAAATTGATCACCACGAGGATGAGAAAGATGACCGCTCCGACCACGTAGTTGTCGCGAACGACAAAGCCACCGAAGGCCTCGATGACATTGCCGGCATAGCCGTCGAGGAGGATGAGGCGGGTCGAGGCAACGTTCAGTCCGAGACGGAAGAGCGTGACTCCGAGGAGGATGGTCGGAAAGCCCGAGAACTCCGGCGCGTCCTTGACGTAGACAATGACGAGGAGGATGAGAAGGGAGATGCCGATGCTTCCTGCGAGCAGGAAGTCCATCCCGACGGCCGGAAGCGGAAGGATGAGCAGAACGATTGTCCCGAAAAGGCCGGCCGTGAGAATGAGGTCGCCTCCGCCCAGGAGGGCGCCAAAGGAACGGAGGTTCAGTGTATTCCCGTTCTTCATGCGAGTGAACCGAGCCTCCTTGACCGCAGACGGTGGAAGTAATAGCGATGGGTCTTATAGACGAAACCCAGGATTTCGGCCACGGCCTGATAGAGCTGGGCCGGGATTTCCTGGCCCACCTGGCCGTACTTGAAAAGCATCCGCGCAACCGGCCGGTTCTCGACCATGGGAACCTCGTGCTTGCGGGCGATTTCCTTGATCCGCATGGCGAAGATGTTCTCGCCGCGGGCGAGGACCACCGGGGCACGATCCACACCGCGCTCGTACTTCAGGGCCACGGCATAGTGGGTCGGATTGGTCACCACCACATCGGCGGTCGGGACCGCTGAGAGCATCTGGCGCTGCATGATGCGGCGCGCCATCTGGCGCTGGGCCGCCCGCAGGTGCGGATCGATTTCCGCCGTCTTGCGCTCCTGTTTGACCTCTTCGCGGGTCATCATCAGTTCCTTGCGCGTTTTGCGCCATTGATAGGCATAGCTGATCGCAGCGATGACGCCGGCGGCCAGAATGAGGCGCACCAGAACGAAGAGGGTGGTTTCGGCGACGAAGGTACCGACATGGCGCACGTCGACCGGGGCGAAGAAGATGGGATCCTTGAGTACCCGTCGAATGGCGACAGTCAGAATGCCGGCCACCGCGCAAAGCTTGAGCAGATCAATTCCGAAACGGACGAGGACATCCTTGGAGATGACCCGGCTGAAACCGGTGACCGGATTGAGCCGGGTCCACTTCAACTCGAGGACCTTGGGGGTCAACCGGAAGCCGGTTTGCAGGCCACCCGCGATGACAGCCGCGAGGGCGGCTGCGCCCAGGAGGGGAAGCACCATGCGACCGATCATGACGATCCCCTCGCGGGTCCCGGCGACGATTGAGGTTTCGGTCAGGTCGAGGGTGCCGAGGTGGCCGAGAACGCCGACGGAGAAAGCGGCCATCTGCTCGACCACGCCGGGGCCGGCGAAGAGGAGGACAAGGAAGGCGGAGGCCAGGCCGAATGTCACCTGAATCTCGGCGCTCTGGGCAAACTGGCCCTCCTGGAAAGCGTCGGTCAGACGTTTCGCTGTCGGTTGCTCGGTCTTGCTGCTCTGTTCCTGTTCAGCCATGATTCAGAATCCCCGATAAGGCAGCAGACGGAGCATCAGCTCGGGCACGCCCGCCATGGCATTGGCCGCGTAGTTGCCGATCAGCCCGATCGACAGGGCGAAGACCGCGAGACCGGCCACGATCCGGACCGAGAAACTCAGGATAAACACATTCATTCTCGGCACGACCCGCGAGAGAACGGAGAAGGCGAGATTGACGATGAAATTGACCGCGATGATCGGCGCGGACATGAGGATCCCGAGTTGAAAGATCCCGGCCGTCCGTGAGACCAGCAGGTCGAGCATTCCCGTTTCAACAACGAGGCCAGAAAGCGGCACCAGCTGAAAGCTGCGAACGAAGGCGTAGAGGGCGGTGTAGTGCGCTCCGGAGAGGAAAAGGATGACGCCGAAATAGAAGAGTGACGAACCGAGGGGATTGCCAGAGACACCCGATGAGGGGTCGAATTCCGGACCCGGCATCAGACCGACTTCGACCGTGATCAGGTGGGCGGCGAAGTCGAGGGTGGCAAAGATGATCCGGATGGCCATGCCCATCGCAAAGCCGATTCCGAGCTCCCGCGCCATCTCGAGGATGGCGGCGACGATGGAGACCGGGGTGGCGGCCGGCGGATCGACGAGGAAGGTGACGACGGAAGCGACAGAGGCAATCAGGGTCACCTTGAGCAGCGGAGGAATCACCCGGGTGCTGAAGGGCGGCGCCATGAGGACGAGACCGGCGGCGCGCATCCCGATCAGCATCCAGGCGTAGATTTCCAGTGGCGTGATCATGCTCAGCGGGTGATCTCCGGGATGCGCTCGATCACGGAGACCGTGAACTGCATGAGGGAGCGAACCATCCAGTGGGAGCTGATGATGAAGGCGATACCGATGGCGAAGAGCTTCGGAACGAAGGCGAGAGTCTGCTCCTGGATGCTGGTCACGGCCTGAATCAGGCTGATGGCAAGACCGACCGAGATGGTGGTCAGGAGCATGGGGCTCACCAGCATGAGCGACTGGATGACCACCAGGTGGAGCAGTTCAATGGAGGCTTCGACGCTCATAGGTGGAAGCTCTGGACGAGCGACCGGACGACCAGCGACCAACCGTCAACCAGGACGAAGAGAAGGAGTTTGAAGGGCAGCGAGATGACGACCGGAGGCATCATCATCATGCCCATGGACATGAGGGTCGTCGCCACGAGGAAATCGATGACGATGAAGGGCAGGAAGATGAGGAACCCCATCTGGAAGGCGCTGCGGATCTCGCTCATGACGAAGGAGGGAACCACAATCCGCATGGGCAACTCGGCGGCGGCGGTTGGCCCGCTCCCGGACAACTCGAGGAAGAACTCGATGTCGGAGACCTTGGTCTGCTTCATCATGAACTGTTTGAGCGGGGCCGAAGCCGTGCTGACCGCTTCCATCGAGGTCATCTCCTTGGCAAAATAGGGCTGGAGCGCTTCGTCATTCATCCGGTTGAGGACCGGCTGCATGATGAAAAAGGAGAGGATCAGACCCAGGCCGATGATGATCTGATTGGAGGGCGCCTGCTGCACGCCGAGCGCAGTCCGGACGAACCCGAGAACGATGACAATGCGGGTGAAGCTGGTCATCATGACGACGACGGACGGCCCGAGCGTCAGAAGCGTCATCAGAAAGAGCAGCTGAATCGAGGTCGCCAAGTCGGGGGCCCCGTCGTCCCCACCAAGGGAAACGGTCAACTGCGCCGGAGCCGGCGCCGAAGGAGCGGCCACCTGCGCGGACGAGACGGAGGCACCCACCGTGAGAACCGCGAGGAGGGAGAGGAGGAGGAGGAGACTGACCGGAAACCAGGACCTATTCACGACTAGCCTCCTTTCGCTCCGGCCATCAGCCCGTCGGGCAAGGCCTCCAGATGTGAATGCGGGGAGCTGAGCGGCGTAAGCAGCTCGATCCGACCCGGACTGACGCCAACCAGAAGGCGCGAGTCCTCATACTCCACCACCATGAGAAATTGACGATTGCCAAGCATCCGGGACTCCCGGACCTGCAACCGGCCTTCCGACCGCTTGACCACCTGGCGCCAGCCTCCGCGCTTGAGGAAGAAGAAGACTCCCGCGCCCAGGACGACCAGGACAACAGCGTATCCGGCGAACATGACAACGGTCGGCGCGCCTGCGAGGGCAGCGGAACTCTCCGCCACACCCCCCTCTTTGGGCGCGGGCGAGGTCCTCGGGAAGAAGACCTCGTCACCCGCGTCGGCCGACTGGGCGAAAGTCGGCGCCGCCAAAGCGGCGACCATCAGCATGGCCGGGATCAGCTTCATTTCTCCGATCCGGCCAGGGCCGTGATCTTGATTCCGAAATTCTCGTCGACGACCACGACTTCGCCGTGGGCGATCAGCTTGTCATTGACATAGAGGCCGACCGGATCACTGGCCTGCTGGCCGAGCTGGATGACCGTTCCGGGAGCGAGGCCGATGACGTCCTTCATCGCGAGACTGCAGGATCCCAGCTGGACGGTCAGCCGGACCTTGACGTCCATGATCAGCTTCATCGGGTTGGATTCTATCGAGGTTTCCATCAAATTCTTTCTCCTTCGGTTGTCCTATTGATCCGGACGGCGATCGTCCCGTCCTCCAAGCCGGCCTCGCCGACGAAGCGGACCAGATTTTCCATCCGCAGGCGGGTTCGGCTGATGATGCCGCGGGGCAGTTCAATGATGTCGCCGACTTTCAGGTTGAGCACTTCCCTCACTGTCATGACGGACGCCTCCCATTCGGCGATCAGCTCGACCGGGATCGAGTTGTAGGATGAGCGCCACTCCGTCTTGTTCTCCAGGGCCAGCCCCGAGGACTCCTTCTGGCGGCCCAGTTGCATTTCCTTGATCAGGGGTTCGAGGGTGTAGTAGGGAACGGAAATCCGGATGCGCCCGGCGCATTCGCCCATCTTGACCTGGAGATCGGCCACCAGGACGACCGCATTGGTGGGCGAGGTCTGAAGGAACCGGCCATTGGTCTCCCGCCCGATCAGGACGTGCTTGAGGTCCCGGTCGCTTCGCCACTGACGGCTCCATTCCTCGAGGACGATGGCAACCACATCCTCGACCAGATTGGTCTCGATCTCGGTCAGGTAGCCGGTGCTTTCGAGGGACTGGCTTCGGCCGCCCAACATGCGATCGGCGATATGGAGGGCCAGGTTCGGATCGATCTCGAGGACACCGACTCCGAAGAGTGGCTCCACCTTGAAGATCATGAGGAGCGACGGATCGGGAATCGATTCGGTGAACCCACCGAAAGTCATCGTCTCCAAATCGCCGTTACGGACGGCAAAGTCCTTGCGGAGAAAGATGGAAAGGCGGGCCGAGACGTAGCGGGCAAGATCCTCGTGGCGCAGACGGACCTGGCGCAATTCAGCCTCGGGAAGGAAGACCGGGTTGCGGAAATCAAAACTCCGGATGCTCGAGGCCTCGCGATCGGCGAGCCGCTGGCCCTCGGAGTTGAACAGACGAACCGATTCGACGGGGACGGCCTCCGGGTTCCGGGTCGTCTCACTGCCGGGGGCGTCCATCCCTGTATTGCCCTCTGTATCCATGGTTTATTGAACGACGAATTCGGAGAAGTAGAGCTCTTCGAAGAGCCGGGCGTGCATCACGGATTCGAACGAGAGAAGCAATTCGGTGCGGATCTTGTTTTTCACCCCCGCCTCCTCCAGTTCCGCCAGAGTCAGCGATGAGAGGATGCTCAGGGTGGCATCGAGCAGTTTCGCGCGATCGTGTTTCACCCGTTCCTCGATCTCGGGATCGGCGCTGTAGGCGGTGAAGCTGACCTTGATGTAGCGGCTCTTCATGGAGCCGGCGATATTGCTGACGATGTCCTTGAACTCGACCGAGTGAATGGCTGCGCCCTTCTGGGTATCCGGCAGGCTGCCGTGTTCGGCCGGTTCCGCCTCGTGACCGGACGAAGCGAGAGCCGCCTTCATCTTCGGGATGACGAGGAACTCGGTCATCGCATAGGAGATGGCCGGGACGAGGATGATGACGAGAAGGAGGGGAAGGAATCCACCCCCTTTGCCCTTCTCCGTCGCGTCCGCCGCTTTTGCCTTCTTTTCTTCAGCCATGTCGGGAGGTTCCGGGAAAAGGTTTACCGCTTGAGGTTGACCACCTCTTCAAGCACCGCGTCGCTGACCGTGATGATGCGTGAGCCGGCCTGGAAACTGCGCTGGGTGGTGATCATGTTGGCGAACTCCTCGGTCAAATCGACGTTCGAGAGTTCGAGGGCTCCGGAGCGGATGCTGCCGAGACCGTTCGTTCCCGCGGTATTCTCTGCGGCGCTCAAGGTGAGGGAACCGACCACGCCGGCCGCATCGAAGCCGCTGAAGAGGTTGGCGCCTTCCCGGGTCAGGGCGGTGGGGTCCTTGAAGTTCATCAGGAGAATCTTGCCCAGGACCACCTCGTCACCCGTCACCGTGACCCGCGCCTTGATCTCGCCATTGGGTGCGATCCCGATGGAGTCGAGACCGGGGGCGGCCGCTTCGACCTCGGCATCGGTCATGGCCCCGCCGGTATTGTTGATGAGCAGGCCATTGGCAAAGGTCGGCTCGAAATCGAGCTGGAAATCTCCGATCGCCGAAGGCGGAATATCGGTTTTCGTGAAGGTCAATTCGCCGGAGACCATGGTGGCGGTAAACGAGGCCGAGCCGCCGGTCAGGCCCTGGAGGCGGTAGCCTTCGTTGGTCACGAGGAAGTTGCGATCGTCGGTGCGGAAATCTCCGGCCCGGGTGGCGAAAATGGTATTGTCCGGAACGTTGAGGACCTGGAAGAAGCCCTCACCGGAGATGGCAAGATCGGTGGTCTGACCGGTGATGGAAATGGCTCCCTGGAGAAACTTGGTCTGGATGCCGGAGATCTCGACGCCCATGCCGATCTGGGAGGCCGAGGTGTTCGAGCCGTTGCCATCGGAGGGAGAACTGGACGGCTTGTTCAGAAACTGGCTGAACGAATCCGTATACTTGGTCGTGGCGCCCTTGAAGGCGACGCTGTTGACGTTGGCGATATTGTTGCCGATGACCTCAAGGCCCCGGGCGAAATTTCTCAGGGCGCTGATGCCGCTGTTCAGTGATCCGATAAGTGCCATAGGGGAGTCCTCAGATTTCCGGTTGAGTTTGAGTCGTGTTCATCTGGATACGTGAAACGGAGGCGATGTCGTAGTCCTGGTTGCCGACCCGGATCATCGTCTTGTCGCCGTCCATGAATACCGCCGAGACCGTCCCGGTGGCGCGATTGTTGTCCTTACCGAGCACCTCGACGTCTTTGCCGAGGAGAAGCTGGGCGGCGGAGAGCTGCTGGCTGGTCGAGAGATTCGCCATGCTCGTGCTCATGTTGTTCATGATCTCGAGCGAGCTGAAGTTCGCCATCTGTGCGATGAAGCTGGTGTCCTCCATCGGCTTGAGGGGATCCTGGCTGGAGAACTGGACCGTGAGCAGTTTCAGGAAATCCTCCTGTCCGAGGACCTGCTTCGGCGTGCGGACGGAACCCGGAGCGACGTAGTCGGTCGAGGAGGGATTGATGGATTGGACAGCATTCATGATTTTCAGACCCAGGCGCGCAGGCGACCCGCTCCTCTCAAGGGCACGGGAACCGGATTCAATCCGGCAGGTTGGCGGCTCTTGCCGTTTGAGGCCGATTCCACCCGGAGGGGTGAAGCGGCGGGAGCGGACTCACGATTGAAAACGTCGGTCTTCCGACCACCGTCATGAGAATGGTTATCCTCCCCCGGGGAACTCTCGGGATCGGCGAAGGAGAGCGTCTGGAACCTGAATCCCCGCTCAACGGCATCCTGGGAAAACTGGGACCATTGCTGACGGAAGGCGGCTTCCAGGCCGGGAACATCGGTACGAAGCAGGGTGTGGATTTCTCCACCGTCCCGGACCAGGCGGATGCGGATACGGCCGCCGTCCTCGAGGCGAAGGCTCATGGAAAGCCGGTTCTGCCCCTGGGCCACAGCCTGCTCTGCCAAGCGGTGAATGTTCTCGAGAACGGCGACCGCATCGGCCTGACGCGATCCGGAGATCGAAGGGGTCGAAACGGCCGTGGAGACCAGCGTGGTCGAACCGGATTCGGCTGAAGAACCGCCAAAGCCCGCACGGTCGATGTGAGGCAGTCCTTCAACTTTCGCCAGATCCGGGTTGGAGGAGATATTCAGGGTCGGACGGAGCCCGCCCCGTCCTTCGCCCAAGCCTTGCAGACCATCGGTCAGCCGCGACCGGCCACTTGCGAGGGCGATCGAAGGGTTGGGATTATCCTGGGGACGACGCATACGGATTCCACCCAAAGCATCCTTGATGCCATCATCATCCTCCAGGTCCGTAACTGATTGTACATCTTGTGGTAGAAAATTTTTCTTGTTCGACAGAGGAGGTCGGACCGGATTCCGACCGGCAGTTCCGACCCCGGTGGATCCGGCAATATCTGCCGCCTTGGGCTCGATCGGAACCTTTCCGGCCGCATCGGTGGCTCCTTCAGGGGTGCCGGCGGCAAACCGGCCGGGTTCGGGTCCGGTTTCGGCCGGCAACACCCGGGGAGGAACACGTCCGGGATCTGCCGGCATCGACAAGGGCGCCTCCAGGGCCGCAGAAACCTCATTCCGTTGGGCGGGATTCTCCAGTCCGACCGGCCCGGCCATGGCCGGAGGCACGGTCGGAAGGTTCACGGGCACGGGCCGAAAGAGACCGGGATCCGGACTCGACCCGTCTGTCTTCTCGCCGCCCGCCCCGGACCCCGATGACATCGCAGCGGTGGTGACCGGCGGCCGGGTGACTGGACCGATGGGGGAATCCGGCGGGAATTGCGGGAGGGGGAAAACCGCTGCGGCCGGATCCGGGTCGGCGTCCGCTGTTTCGGGCGCACGGGGACCCTCCGGGTCCCCTTCGGTCGGCATGGGTTTGGGCGGGGATGGAGAATCAGGGCCGAAGGCCCGGCTCCAAACCTGGCCAAAATCGCGTCCGGCATCCTGCCGGTCTCTTGCCGGACGGTCTTTGCCGGCCAATTCACGCGGTCCCCCGTCATTCGGACGAGGAGAAACCGGATGGGCGGGCACCGGGAAGCCTGGGAATGATTCCATGATCAGGAGTTTGTATCAACATTTTCCTTACGAGCGAGGCGCAGTCGGTTCGAGAGAACGGCCGCCCGCTTGACCAGGAGGTCGGCCTGACCGGTCTGGGTGGTCATTTCCTCAAAGATGGCGCCGACCACATCGGGCTTCATGTGCATCATGATCTTCACGACAACATCGTCCTCCATCTCCTGAAGGATCATGAGGGCGGCGGCGGGCGAGAGATTGGAATAGGTCACGGCGAGACTCTTCAGGTTTTTCTCCTCGGTCAGGCCGACCTCGACGATGCTCTCCTCCAGGCGACTCCGGAAGGCCTCGAGTCGCAGACGGGTCTGCTCCAGTTCGAGGCTCTCGGCCCGAACCCGTGCCTCGATTGCGGCCAGTTCGGCCTTGCGTTCGTCCAGGGCGAGGCGCTGGGCCTTGAGATCGTCAACGAAGGCGTCGATCTCCGGCGTCCAGAAATCCCAATAGAACCGCGCGGGTTCATCGGACGGGATCTCCGCGGTTCTGGCGGGCTCGCTCTCCCCGGGTGATTGCAGGAACCGAAGGACAAGGAAGGCCTGGATGCCGAAGAACAGGACGACGGCCAACAGTCCGGTGAGGAAGGAGGTGGAAAAGAGACGTTTCATGACGGGTTCACGATTTCTGTCGGAAACGGGCGTTGAAGAGGTCTTCGATCTCCCGCTCGAGACTTCCCTGGAGATCCTTCTGGAAGGCTTCGTGCCGGCGTTCCTTTAGTTTTTCGATGACCCGTCGTTGCTGCCGGCACTCGAGCAGGCGGGTGGTTTTTTCTTCGCGCACCTTTCGGGCGGCCCGACATTTCTCGTCGATCTCCCGGCGGTTGCGGTCGAGGTGATTGAGATGCGCCCACTGACCGACTTCCCGGGCGGCATGCCCCCCGGCCCGCCGATCGACCACCCAGGATGAGAGGGACTGCTCTATCTGCTGGTCGATTTCGGCCAGACTCCGCTCGAAACGACGCTCCCTCGCGAGAGCCTGGGCAAGTTCGGTCCGCGCGCGTTCCTCGTCCCAGTTCCTCAGGGTGAGGACGGATTCGAGTTTGAAGCGAAAGCCCTTCATGCGAAGACCTCCCTCAGGCCCTTGAAACTTGACTCACGACCGGTCAGGTCGGCGGAGTCCTGCTTGAGCAGCCCGTTCAACCGGTCGTGCAGGTGGATGGCGCGGTCGATCTTGGGATTGGCTCCGACCTGGTAGGCGCCCAGATTGATCAGGTCTTCATTTTTCCGGTAGACCGACAGGAGATCCCGAGCCTGGCTGGTCAACTCGAGTTCGCCGCGGGAAAGGACATCATTGGCCAGACGGCTGACGCTCTCGAGGACATCGATGGCGGGAAAGTGATTGGCGGTGGCAAGTCCGCGTGAAAGCACCAGGTGGCCGTCGAGGATGCCGCGAACGGCATCGGCAATCGGCTCGTTGAAGTCATCCCCCTCAACCAGGACAGTGTAGAAGGCGGTGATCGATCCGCTTTCCCCCATCCCGGTTCTCTCCAGGATCCGGGGAAGGATGGAAAAGACCGAGGGGGTGTAGCCCCGGCTGGTTGGCGGCTCGCCAACGGCCAGTCCGATCTCCCGCTGGGCCATGGCGAAGCGGGTGACCGAATCGAGCAGAAAGAGCACACTGGCGCCTTCGTCGCGGAAGGACTCGGCGATCGCGGTGGCGGTATAGGCCGCACGGAGCCGGACGGGAGCCGTCTGATCGGAAGTCGCCACGACGACCACCGACCTGGCCATTCCCTCGGGCCCGAGATCCTGCTCGATGAACTCGCGCAACTCGCGGCCGCGTTCCCCGACCAGGGCAATGACGTTGACATCCGCTTCCCCACCCCGGGCCAACATGCCCAGGAGTGTGGACTTGCCGACGCCGCTTCCTGCGAATATGCCCAGGCGCTGCCCACGCCCGACGGGGCAGAAGAGGTCGATGGCCCGGACCCCGGTGCGAAAGGGTTCGTCGATTCGACGGCGGCGCAGAGGATTGGGGGGATGGCGTCGAAGCTGCCCGTCCCGGGGTGCGTCGAGAACGCCAAGGTCGTCGATCGGCCGGCCCATCCCGTCAAGGACGCGGCCCAGCAGGTTGCGACCGGTGGGAATGGCATTGCGCTGACGCCGCAAACGAACCTCACATCCCGGGTGGATGCCTTCCATGTCGCCCAGAGGCATCAGCAGGACGCGGTGCTCACGGAATCCGACCACCTCGGCAAAAACGGTGACGCCGTGTTCGTCCGATACGATTTCGCAGACGTCGCCCAACTTGCCCTGCGGCCCATCGCTCTCGACCAGCAGGCCGGTGACCTGGGCCACCCGGCCGATGTGTTCGAGCGTCTGGGAGTGGGTGACCCGGTCCTCGAGGACACGAATCCAGTCGGCCTCGGCCACGGTCATACGGAGCCCTCCATCGACGCTTCCAGCCGCTCAAGTTTCCGTGAGAGCCGGCCATCGATCTTGCCAAAACGGGTGATCGCCTCGCAACCGCCCCGCTCGAGCCGGCCGTCCGCTACCAGGCGCACGCCGGGATGACGCTCCGCCATCGAAGGATCCAGATCGCGCAGCAAATCCAGATCGGCCGGATTGAGCCGAAGCTCGACTTCGCTCGGATCGACTCCCGACTCGATGAGCACGTCCTCGGCCATCCGGGCGATGCCGGCGACATCCCACTCGATGCCGGCGATCATCCGGCGGACGACCTGGAGAGCCAGCCCGGGCAGGGCGCCGCGAATCTCCAGAACCGCCTGATCGAGCGCCTTCTCGGCATTCTCAAGGAGCAACGCCCGCATCTGATTGATTTCGTTCCGTTGCTCAAGAATCTGTCGGTTGACGTGATCGGAGCCCGCGTCATAGCCGCGCTGATACTCGGATCGCAGCAGTTCTTCAAAGCCATCGCCGCCACGGCGGGCCGCGGGACCGTCATAACGGATCGAGACCGACTGGAGCGCGCGATCGAAACGGATCCGTTCAGCTGACAACACCGGCCCCTCCCTTCTCGAGACTGATCTCCTCCTGCTCCTCGAGCCGGCGGACGATCTGGATGATACGGTCCTGAGCCGCCTCCACATCCTTCAGTCGGACCGAGCCGAGCATTTCGAGCTCCTCCTTCAAAGTCTCGGCGGCCCGCTTGGAGATGGCACCGCTGATGGCGTCATTGAGCATCGGGGTCGCTGTCTTGAGGGCGAGGACGAGGTCGCTGGTATCGACTTCGCGCATGATCCGCTGGAGGTCCTTCTGTTCAAGGCGGACGAGGTCGGCGAAGCCGAACATCTTCTTGCGGATGGCGTTGGTCAGCTCGGGGTTCCGCTCCTCCATCCGGGTCAGGATGCTCTTGCTCTCCTCGCGATCGAGGCTGTTGAGAAGCTCGGCTGCCGGGCGCACCCCGCCACTGGTATGCATGGTCAGCTTCGCGCTGTGATCCAGATTGACGGTCAAGGCCTTGGCCACCTTGTTGACCAGTTCGAGCGAGGTGGCTTCGAGAGTGCCAAGGCGCTCAACCACATCCTCGCGGACGTCGGCGTGAAGCATGGGCAGGATGGCGGCCGCCTTCTCCATCTCGAGGTAGGAGAGGACGAAGGCGATGGTCTGGCTCTGTTCGGTCTTGATCAGGTTGAAGATCTGCTGGGGCTCCATCTCACCGATTTCCTTGATGCAGTCGGCCGAATTGCCGCCCGGCGAGATGCGTTCAAGAATGGAAGCCGCCTTGGTGTCGCCCTTGGCCAGCTCAAGGGTGCGCCGGGCGAACGCCGCGCCTCCGGCCAGGGAGGAAAAGCTCTCCATGATCAGACTGCTGAACTCCTCGATCACCTCCTGCTGGACCTCGGGTTCGACCACGGGGAAGTGGGTCATCTCGCGGCAGATGGCTTCGATTTCGGGGTCCTCAAACTGGCGAAGAATCTCGGCCGCTGTTTCCGGACCGATCACGATGAGGAAAATCGCCAATCGCTGAAGCTTGGTCAGCTGCTGATAGCTTGTTATCGACATTTTGGAGACGGGCTATTTCTGGCTGCTGGCGGACATCCACTCCTTCAGGGTGTAGCCGACATTGGCGGGCTTCTGCCGAATCAGATCGTTGAGAAGCTCGGGAGTGATTTCCGAGGACATGTCGAGGGATCTGCCTCCGCGCCGGTCTTCGTCGGACCGCAGCAATTCAAACGACGCCTCGCTGGGTTTGTGACGCTTGAGGAGGCGAAGGAAGAAACCAAAAGCTCCGACCGCGAGGACGACACCGACGAGGCTGCGCCCCAGATCCATCCAATGGTGGAGCTTCTGCTCGTCCTGGAGGACACCGACGGTCTCAACAACCGGATCGTCGGCAAAATCGATTTCCTGGAGGGCCACGATCTGGTCAAGGCTCTGATTGCGGGCCGGGGCGATTCCCAGGGCGTTGATCACGATCTGTCGCAGGGATTCGAGTTCCTGCGCACTGCGGGGTTCGGCCTTTCGTTCGGCACCCTCCCCCGTCGTCTTCATGGCGACAAACACGGCCGCGGTGATCCGGCGGATATCGCCGCCCACCCTCACTGTCTCGACGGTTGAGCGGTTGATCTCATAACTGTCGGTCCGCGTCTTGCGCTTCTCCTCGGCCATGGTTGCCGGTGAGGGTGGAGCTCCTCCGCCGGCCTCGGGAGACGGCAGATTGGCGGAGGCCCCCGCTCCGGGAGTTGAACCGACATCGCGCGACGAATTGGTGTCCTCCGTCGTGGTCTGGCTCCTGAGAACCTGGCCGTCGGGATCAAATCGCTCCTCAAAGGTGGTTGACTGGCTCGCATCGACATCCACGGAAACCCGGACCACGGCATTTCCGGGGCCCAGGGCGACATCCAGCATGCTCTCGACCTTCTTTCCGAAATAGTCCTCAACCTCGCGGCGGTAGCGGATCTGGCCGGCGGTGAGTCCGCCAATGGATTCCTCCTTGAGTGCGTCACTCAGCACATTCCCGCGATTGTCCACCACAACCACGTCGTCAACGAGCAGCCCCTCGACTGCGTTGGCCACGAGTGAACGAACCGAATCGACCGCTTCAAGATCGAGCCGTCGACCGCCGGTTTCCACGAGGACCGAGGCGGTGGCACGGGCGCTCGCTCCCGTCACCAGAAGCCGATTCTCCGGCATGACGACCATGACGCGGGCGGATCGGACTCCGTCGAGCTGGGAAACCGTCCGGGAGAGTTCACCCTGAATGGCCCGAAGGTAATTGGTTCTCTGGACAAAATCGCTGATCCCGAAATTTCCGCGGTCGAAGATCTCGAATCCGATCGCCCCCCCGGTGGGAATGCCCTTGGAGGCAAGATCCATGCGGATCCGGTGAACCTGATCGCGGGGAACCATGATGGAGCCCCCGCCGCCTTCGATTCGATAGGGGATCGACTGGGCATCGAGAGCGGCTGCAATGTCTCCGGCATCCTTCGGATCGAGTCGCCCGTAGAGAAGCTGCATGTCGGGTCGTGATGCCCAGGCGAGCATTCCGGCCATGGCCGCGATCACCACAACGGCGGCAAGCGAGAGGGAGATTCTCTGATTCAGGCCGAGCTGACGCCAGACCGACCAGAGGTTATTGAGAAGATTGGCCATGCCGGATCAGGGAAGAAGGACGTTCGAAGGGTTCATACGGGCATCCGCATCAATTCCTGGTAGGATTCGACCAGCTTGTTGCGCACTTCGACGAGGAGAGAGAACGCCAGGCCGGATTCCTGCATGGCGATCATGGATTGATGAAGATTGTCGGTCCGGCCGAGCATCAGGTTTCTGACCTCGGAGTCGGCGGCTTTCGACTTCCCGTCCACCTCCCGGACCAGGGTGCCGATCATGTCGGTGAAGGAGGTCGAGGCCGGATGGGTGGCCGGGCCGGTCAGTCCGAGCCCACCGGGCTTTTCCACATCACCGACTCTGGGGAGGCTGCCGGGAGCCTGGTCGGGGATCTTGATCTGTCCCGGAAGTTCCCGGACTCCGTAGGCGGCGTTGAGTGACTGAGCTATCGGGCTGATCATGAACCGGAAAAACAGGGTTATTGACCGATCTTGAGGGCCTTCTGGGCCATCTGTCGGGCGGTCCTCACGACTGAGAGATTGGCCTCGTAGGAACGCGAAGCCGTCATCAGGTCGACCATCTCCATCGCCAGATTGACATTGGGCATGCGAACCATGCCGGAGCTGTCAGCGTCCGGATGGGATGGATTGTAAACGAGAGGTCCGAGAGTCTTGTCCTCGGTCACCTGGCCGACCCGCACCCCTTTGGCCCCCTGGCCTCCCGCCCTGGCCATCTCGGCTTCGAAGGAGACCACCTTCCGGACATACGGTTCGCCATTCGGCCCCCGGGTGGTATGCGCATTGGCGATGTTCTGGCTGACCACATCGAGTCTCACCTTTTCGGCGGAGAGCGCGGATGCGGTCACATCAACTGAGGGAATCAGATTCATCATGGCTCAGATAGATGGGGTTCAAGTGACCCGGCCGGTGATGGCCGTCTTCAGGCGCATCAACGAGTTGCTCGCGTATTCCGTCAGGAATTCGTATTCGAGCGAATTGCGGTTGAGCTCGAGCAGTTCGCGGTCGAGTTCCACATTGTTGCCGTCCGGCCGACTCGCCCGGGCCTGAACGTCCGCCAGCGCCTTCATCTTGATCGCGCCGGCACCCTTCAGGTCGCCCTTCTGAATGAGGCTCTCGAGCTGCCGCCCGAATTCGGGATCGAGATCCAATCGCCTGAAACCGGGCGTTTCCGCATTGGCCAGATTGGTCGCGATCAGCTCATGGCGGAACGCGGACGCGTCCAACATCTTCTTCGCGAGGACATAGTTCTCGCTGGCCATGATACTTTCGATCATGCCAACGACTAAGCAAACCCTATGCCTCAGAGATGGAGGTTCGCGTAAACATCTAATAAACAATAATTAATAATTTCATGTTTCTTGTCTATCGCAGTTCTGCCGCCCCTACCGGCAAAAACTGCCCAGTCGCGGTCCCCGATTTTTCCGTTGCGGAGGCCGCCCAAAAGAGTGTTCTCAACCCATCGATTGCCGCGCCGGCGTTGCCGGTCCCTCCGAGTGAAAACCGAACCGCCCAAAACCACCGACAAACGGACTCCCCGATCCTACCGGGAGCGATGGGAGGATCTGCTCGACCTGGTCCCGGGCGTCTACTTCGAACAGCGGTCCGACCTGACATTCATCGAGATCGGTCCCGGCCGGGAAAAGTTCTTCGGGCACCGCGCCGACAATCTCATTGGCCGAACCGACCTCCTCCTTGCCTGCATCCATGAGGACGACCGGGTCGGTGTTCTCAACTGGTTGAAAAAGAATGCCGCCAACTCGGGAGTTCTCCGGACAACCTACCGCCTCGTTCATCCCGACACCAAAGAGCTTTTCTACGTCGAGGACATCCGCAAGAAGATCGGCCGGAAGCCCTCACGCTACCGCGGGGTATGGATTGACCGAACCAGTCAGATACGCGCCGAGAAACGGCTGACCTACCGCGCCTGGAAGGAAACGGTCTCCACGGTGACCAGCGGCCTGCTTCACGACTTCAACAACGTGGTGGCCGGGATCTTCTCCCTGAGTGAACTCTACCATTCCCTTCTCGAACCCGGACACGAGATGCACGCCGGGATCGGTCAGATCAAGGCCAGTTCAATGGAGGCGCAGAAACTGGTCCGGCGGATCATGGAGCTCAACCGCGAGGTTTCCGGGGAAAGGAGCCTCTTCAATCTGGAATCTCTGATTACCGACCAGTTGGATTTCCTGAGGGCGGTTCTCCCCCGTGGGACGCGGATCGAGGATCACTTCACCGGCGAGGAGATTCCGGTGCGGCTGGACGACGTCGGGTTTCGGCAGGTCCTCCTGAATCTGGCCACAAACGCCCGCGACGCCCTGAAAGAGCAGGGAAGGATCGAAATCACCACCCGCCGGCATGATCAGCCGTCCGCAGGGCCGGAAGGAATCATCCCGAAGGATTTTCACTACCCGGCCGGAAGCGTGGAGATCATCTTCCGCGACAACGGCAACGGGATGGCGCCGGGAGTGGCGGAGCGGGTGTTTGATCCCTTCTTCTCCACCAAGGAACCGACCAAAGGCTCCGGTCTCGGGCTCTACAACGCCAACCTCTTCGCCGAGGCCAACAAGGGCCGGATCGGGGTCGTCACCCGCAGCGGAGAGGGCACCGCCTTTCACCTCGTCCTCCCGCTCGAGACGTTTGAGAACCCGGAAGAGGCCCCGGCCCCCCCGCCCGCTCATCCGACGGATCGGCGGCATCTGCTGCTCTACTCATGGGAGGACGCCGGGCATTCCGATCTTGTCGGCCGAATGCGGGAACAGGACTGGCAGGTCCTCACCCTGACCCAGGCGCAGCGAGCTCGAGAGCACCTCGCGCAATCGGTCTTTCCGGTGGACATGGTGGTGATCATGCGGATCGCCCTCGATGAAAACGCAGATCGACTCCTCGAGGAAATCCGATCGCAATGGCCGAAAGTGAAGACCACCGTCATCACCATGGGAGACGACCCTGAGCAGGTGCCCAGAACGGTCGCCGAACAGGCGGACCTCGTCTTGCATCACAATCTGAAACTCTCAACCATGATGAAGCGCCTATCCGCCCTGATGGGCTGACCCGCCATGTCCCGTCCCGAATCCGAAAACCCGAAGATCCTCCTGCTCGACGACGACGAGATCATCCTTCTTGCGATCAAGGAGACCCTTGGTCGGGAGAATTACGACATCTCCGTTTTCTCCAAGGCGAGTGACGCCCTCGAGGCGATCCGGGAGGATCGTTTCGCGGTCATCGTATCCGATCAACGGATGCCGGAGATGACCGGGTTGGAGTTCCTTCATGAATCCAAAGCCCATCAGCCCAATGCATCCCGCATCCTCATCACCGGCGTGCTCACGCTCAACACGGTGATCGACGCGGTCAACAAGGGTGAAATCTTCCGGTTTCTGGCCAAACCCTGGATCCGTGAGGAATTGATCGCAACGATCCGCAATGCCGTTCAGCGCTTCCAACTGCTCGATGCGAACGAAAGGCTGCGGGAGGACACCCTCCGTCTGAATGAGAAGCTGGTCACGGCCAATGCGGAACTGAGGGAGAAACTCGAGGCATTGACCAAGGGGAAAGAGGATCTCGACCGTGCCAACCGGACCCTCCGGACCAATTTCGAGCACTCCCTCGAACTCTGCCATCGACTGATTGAGACGTTCCACCCCGTCCTCGGACGTCAGACAAAATCCGTTGCCACCGTCTGTCGCCAGATGGCGGAGACGGCGGGGATGTCCGACGAGATGCGCGACGTCCTCATGACCAGCGCCTGGCTTCACAATATCGGCATGGTGGGCATCCCCCGGCAGATCTGCAGCAAGTCGCTCAAGACACCGGAAGCATTGACCGAGACCGAGCGACAGCTGCTCCGGCACCATCCCATCTACGGGCAGACCCTCGCCGCCTTCGTCAATGACCTTCGGGCGGTCGGCGAGACGATTCGGGCCCACCACGAGAGATTCGATGGCGGTGGCTATCCGGACGGTCTGTCCGGACGGGAAATCCCGGAAGCGGCCCGCTATCTCGCCGTGGCGGTGGCGTTCGTTGAGTCCAACGACTCACGCGACCAGGCGATTGAGAGCATTCTCAGGGATTCCGGTGTCGCCTTCGACCCCGAGGCCGTCCGCCTCTTCCTCAAGGTTTCCAACCGCACATCCCTTCCCCGGAAGGTCCGGGAGATCACCCTGGACGAGCTCGGACCCGGCGTCGTGCTGGCCCGTGGCATCTACACCCCTTCAGGATTACTCCTCATCTCGGAAGATAAGGAGTTGACCCCATTGACGGTGAACAAGATTCGTGAACACAATGCGGTCACGCC
The DNA here is from genome assembly GCA_041395105.1 of Opitutaceae bacterium. NCBI lineage: Bacteria > Pseudomonadati > Verrucomicrobiota > Opitutia > Opitutales > Opitutaceae > Opitutaceae bacterium. Next base: position 39,305 of record JAWLBB010000011.1, read on the forward strand.
CATCACCCAGCGTCTCCTGATCTATCAACCGGATTGACTCGACGGCCGAGTCGGTCGAATCCGCCCTCATTCCCTCATTTTCTTCATCAAAGCGCGCAAGTCCGGAAGCTTACCTCCGATACCTATACCAGGCGAAGGACGGACCATCGCTTGACCCACCGCCATCCCTCAGTCGGAACCCAATAACAGAACTTCCATGAAGCTACTTGTTGTCGATGACGATCCCGCGATCCGTTCGCTTCTCCTGACGGTCTTCGGCGAAAAGCACGAAGTGTCCCTGCTTTGCGATGGGCACAACGCCGTTTCCGTTCTTTCGGACCCCAACCACGACTTTGATTTCGTGATCATCGACTACAAGATGCCCCGCCTGAGCGGAGAAAAAGTCATGGAGTTGCTGGCCGCCTGGCAGAACATCAAGACGAAGTTCATCCTGATCTCGGGATACACCTTCGAACAGAACCAATTCCGCTTCCCGAACCTGATCGCCTGTCTGGCCAAGCCGTTCAGCATCAAGGAACTGGTGGCCCTGATCGAAGCGCCCGATACGAATCCGGCCACGACCCGACGCTGATTTAGGGAAGGAGGTCGCCTCATGACCACGGAATCCGATTGCGTGCCCCAGCCGACGACCCGGTCGCTGAGCGAGGCTCTCTCCCAGTGGCCGACTCCCGCCTGTCTGGTCGACGGCGAAGGTCGTGTGGCCGCCGGGTCCGCCGGCTTGGCCGAACTGACCGGGACCGCCCTTGATGACCTCAAGGGTCTGGATCCGCAGCTATTGATTCAGGGCATCGGGGACGGGCATGCCGCCACCTGGATGGCCGAGATCGTGGATGGGGACGGCGACCGGATCGATCTTCTTGTGGTGGAGGCGGGCGAAGGACACCTTTCGGCCTCCGGGCGCACCGTCCTCTCCCCGGGTCTCAGCCTGGATCGCCTGGCCGCGATCGGTGAAGTGGCTCCGCCACTTTTCCACGACCTCAACAATATGCTCGGATCCATTTCAGGGATCGCCGAACTGGCCGCAATGAAACTACCCGACGGCGATCCGATGAAGCAACGCCTCGGCCGGGTTGTCGACACGGTGATCCGTGCCAGCGCCCTTGGACGCCAGATCAGCCTCCTGGTGCGGACTCCTCCGGAATCCCCCGCAAGAGTCGAACTGATCGAACTGGTCGAAGAGGCCATGGTCCTGGCCCGCAGTTTTCTCAACCGCGGTATCACCATCGAAACCCGCTGGCCTGAGCATCCTGTGGCCACCGAGCTGCACCCGAGCAGTCTCCGTCATCTGGTGGTCGAAATTGTTCTCGCCGCCGGGGTGGTTCTCCAGGACCAGGAGGGCAGCATCACCTGGACGATCGCCAAAGGCGGTCGGGAAGACACCGGTCGTCCGACCGCTTGTCTGACCGTGACAGCGGCTCCTCTCCGGGACAGCGACAATCCCGCGGATCCCGCAGACTCCACATCTCTTGCCTTCACGCCCGGTTTCTTCCGAAAGATTGCCACGATCTCGAGCCTCGCCAATAGCTTCGGCGGGCACGTCGACCCTGTCCGTCTAGAAGCGGAATCCGGTTTCTCCCTGACGTTGACCCTTCCGGTCTGCGAGAACACCGCTCTCTGAAGACGGCGCTTTCTTCCCGCCGGCGGCCTGCCCATAGGCCTTGGCCACACGTCCGGGGAGGACAGGCGCATAGTCCTGTCGCAGGGTTGATGAGACCGTTCCCTTCAGGATCATCCGTTCATTTTCCCGGTCGAGCATCAGAATCTGGAGCATCCGCTTCCTTGCCTCTTTGACCCTCGCCGCCGATTCGGGATCGAGTCGGGCCGAGGCGCCCCCAATGCTCTTGAGTCGCACAAGTGACTCGTCCAATCGGGACAGGAACCCCTGTTTTCTCTTGAGAAAACCTTCGTCGGGCAGCCCCCCGGTCGCCCGCAGGATGGCGCTTTCCTCAAGGAAAAGCGCATGAATCTCCGCAAGGAGTTTCAGATGGGTTTCGAGGATTTCTCTGGCTGGCGCGCCCTCACTCATGAATCGGAAGTATCACTTCCAACCATGATCCTGAACCGTTCGCCGTAGTCGAGCATCCATTTGACGTGGTCACTCCTCCAACGGGCCAGATCGCGCAGAGAGGCATCGGCCCGGACCAGATCCGCGTCCGTGACCGGCAATCCTTTGAGGATGGCCTCGTAGGCTTCCAGTGCCCGCTGGGGCAGTTCGAGGTGCTCAAAGCACAACCCGATCTGGTAAACTGCGGGCCAACGCCATTCGGTGTCGTCACTGAGTCGGGCCAGCGCCTGGTAGATGGTCAGGGCGCTCAGGAAATCCCCCTGCTTATAGAATCCGTTGGCCAGCTCATTGCCGGTCCTCCTCTTCCAGTAAATGGATTGCGCCTGATTTCCGGACACGTCGGATATCTGGGAACCGAGCAGGTCGACGACGACATCGAAAGCCTCCCGTTCCCGGCCCAGAGCTTTCAAGCCGGCCGCCAGATAATAGGCCGATTCCAATTGGTAGGGACCGGACGGATCCTCGTCCCGCAAGGCGGCAAATGAATCCACCGCGGCCTGGAAGTCCCGTGTTTCAAAGGCCACACAGGACAACCGGAAGCGGACCGTCATCCGATCTTCCGGAGACAGGTCGAGCAGTTCGATCTTGCGATAAACCGCGGCCGCCTCCGTGATGCGGCCCTGTTCGGTCAGCATTTCCGCCAGTTCAAAACGCGCCTGGGTCGCACGCTGCCGTGCGGCTTGCAGGTCTTCGTTTCCGTCGCGCATGGTCGCGTTGAGCACCCTGAAGAAACGGGCGGAAGCGATCTCGTAGGCTCCCTGGCTTCGGTAAAGAATACCGAGCCTGAGCAGGATGCTGCTGGCGGCGGGATCCCGCGGATAGGTCTGGAGGAATTTCTCAAGAATGATGATGGCCCGGGAGGCGTCCGCTTCGCCAAAGAGGTCCGCCATCTCCAGGAGGGCATCCCGTTTCTCCTCGATGGGAATGGGCAGACTGAGAAGCTCGGCAAAGACCAATTCCGCTTCGTCCTTCTTGCCCTCCGACCAGCGCTTCTTTGCGGCGTCCAGAAGATCCGCAGAACCATGCGCTGCCTGAACCACCCGGACCGTCGGCTCGGGCAAGATCGCGGGCTCGGCCGCAGTTGACACAGAATGGACCTCCGCCAGGAGAGGACCGCCGGAGGCAAGGCAACTGATCAAAGCTGCCAGACCGCCGATCCGGCGGACAGAAACCGGCCCGCGGGCCGGTGGAAAATGAAGGAATGAATGTGAGGAGCGAACTGACCGTGGAATCATTGACTGGTATAGGTGGCGGAACTCGATGACCGCACTTCCGGTTGGGCGGGATCGAACCTGAGTCTGGCAGCCGGGTAGGCCACGCCTCCCCGCAAACCGTCCAATTTTTCATCCTTGAAAAAGAGAATGACATCCTCCGGATGGATCCGGGGACTTGAATAGGGTGAAACCGAGATCTCCGGCAGGGGGTCCGCGCCAACCGAAATACGGATGTCCCGGTTTCCGGAATCGCGGGTCGGAGCCACACCCCCGTTGGCACGGCGTTCCGACTCGGCCACGACGTAGGCCTCCGGGTCCCGGGCGATTTCCTCGGAAGCCGGATAGGTGGGTCGGGATGCCTGCGTCCGGACGACCGGAGCCGTCACTCTCATCGCGACGGGACCAACCACACGCAGGTAGGCACTCGGGGCGGCCGCCGTAGGTGATTCTCTCGAATCGGAATCCGAAGAAGATAACAGGAAGGGACCCTGAGAGCGCGGAGCCGCCTGGCCGTTCGTTCCGATCATCGCGGCGGAGGCGACAAACAGGATCTGCAGGGAAAGGGCGGGCAAAAGGGAGGTTCTCGACGTAGCGGCCCCCATCCTTGGGCCGGGTCGGAGACATCGTTCCATCCATGGATTGAGTTTCACAATCATAACCTTCGGCTGCTCTCCGGGGTATTCAAACAGCGTGGCCGGATGAAGATTCAAACTTCTGTAAAATCGCAGTGAACCGGGTGCAGCCGATCTCCGCGTGGCGCGTGACCAGCGGTGGACACCGGACGGATTCACTTCGGCCCATCCGAAACCAGAAGCGGGCTTGCCCCTGATTTCTCCGTTGGTAAGGTGATGGGATGGGCGGTGCGCCTTCATGCATCGCCTTTCCAACCTAAGTGTGGTGACATCCTCAGAAGCATCCTGGAACGGCCTCCGCAAAACGGACATTCTCTCCCTCCTCGAGCAAGCGCTCGATCATCTGGAAGAGGGCGTCATTGTCACTGACTCGGGCACCCCCGACCGTGGGCCCCTCATCTGTTACGCCAATCGGGCCTTCAGCCGCATGACGGGCTATGCGGTCGCCGAACTGGTCGGCCAGTCGCCTCGCCTGCTCCAGGGACCGCGGACGGACACCGAAGTCACGGCCCGACTCAAGGAGCATTACGAAGCCGGGGACCGAACCCGCGGCGAGTCCGTGAACTACCGGAAGGACGGGAGCGATTTCATCATGCAGTGGCAGGTCTTCCCGGTTCAGGACGCCGGAGGAAGGACCAGCCATTACATTGGAATCCACAAAGACATCAGCCGGATCCGCCGACTTGAAGAGGACCTCCTCCAGGCACAGAAAATGGACGCAATCGGTCGCCTGGCACGCGGCATCGCGCACGATTTCAACAATCTTCTCGCGGTCATCCTTTCGTTCAGTGAACTGCTTCTTGAGGAGCCGGGGGACCGCACCTCCCTGACCAACTACGCCGGAGAAATCCACAAGGCCGCACGGCGGGCGGCCGGGCTGACCTCCGAACTGATGGCTTTCAGCCGTCGGGACGACACCCAACCCGAGCTTCTCGACCTCGGGATCGTTCTTGCTCAGATGGCACGGATCATCCGGCGGATTGTCCCCGAAAACATCGAAGTGATCGAACGGGAAACCCGTGATCGCGTTTTCGTCAGGATCAACCGGACCGCGTTCGAGCAGGCCCTCGTCCACCTCGCGACCAATGCCCGGGACGCCCTTCCGGATGGAGGCCGGATCACGATTGGACTCTCCGTCCTCGAAACGGAGGATTGTGACGACATTCTTCCGGAGATCACCAACCCGCGTTCCTTTGCCATCATCACCTTTGCCGACAACGGTTTGGGCATGACCGACGAGGTCGCCCTCCGTGTTTTCGAGCCTTTCTTCACCACCAAGTCGATCGGCAAAGGCACCGGGTTGGCTCTCGACGACCTACGCCACCGTCAAGAACGCCGGCGGTCATATCAAGATGGAGAGCCGTCCGGGGAAGGTACCTGCGTCACCGTTTACCTCCGCGGGAGACGACCGGTGAAGAACCCACGGCCTCCACCCTTCCCCCGGAGCGCCAGACCATCGCCAATCAGGTGGCCATCCTCGTGGTCGAGGACGACGAAAGCATGCGGGAATGCATCGCCGGAGTGCTCTCGGTCTACAACTACGAAGTCCACTCCGTCGCGTCGGCCGAAGACGCCCTGGCGACCTACGAGTCGAAAGCCCGGAACTTCCGGCTTCTCCTGACCGACCTCGTCCTTCCCAAGATGAACGGTGCCGGCCTGGCCCGGCGCTTCCTCGACAAAAATCCCGAGCTTCGGGTTCTCTACATGACCGGCTACGAGGAGGAATCCCACGGCCTGACCGATCTTCCCGGCAGGGTGGCCCTGCTCAGAAAGCCTTTCTCCCTCAACCAGGTTCTCACCACGGTCCAGGAGGCGCTCCGGTCCTGAGTCGGCATTGATGTATCCAGTAAATGGGTGCATCGGATCAGGGTAGCGCATAAATCTCCGCCAGGACCAGACCCGTCCCGAGATCGGCACTTCGGACTTTAACCGTGTAGACTCCCGGCTCCAGCCAGGTCAGGAGGGCGGCATCCCGACTGCCCTGGAAAAGGGGGAACGCACCCACTTGTTCGCTCAGGCTCTCGACGAAGGTCCGATCGCCAGTCTCGTCCCAATCGTCGTTCGAAGCGACGCGGACGCCGCCGCGGTAAAGATCCAGGAACGGATCGGCGAGGACACCGTTCAACCCGAATTGTTCGAGTCCCGGGCCGACGCCCCGAACCAGGACCCGGCTCGGGACTTCGCCCAGAATGACGAAACCCACGATGGCCATTTCGTCGCCACTCCCGATTCGCAGACGGGTTGAGAGATTGACCAGGCGGTTTCCTGTGGCCGGAGACGAGAGATCGGGGATCAGGTAGACTTCAGTCAATCCCAGCCCCGCCCCGGCGCCCGATGTCAGATGAACCGTATAGGATCCGGGATCCAGGTTCAGGGCCAGGGCTGAATCCGCCGAAGCCGGATCCAGGGGAAAGGCGCCCGCCAGGGCACCCCATGAATCGATGAGCGCCGCAGACGGCGATTCTGCCCAGGGACCGGACTCGGCCAGTCGAACGGCCCCCCGGAAAAGCACCTGTTCCGCCGAGGCGAGAGCATGGGGAATCCCGAACGATTTCAAGCCCGGGCCGATCCCACGCACGAGAACCGGGGATGGAGCACTCCCCTCGAGGACAAACCCCGTCACCATCACAGCGGCATTCCGACCCGCCACCCCGCGCAGGGAGGTGTTGCGCAGAAAGGCGGTGCCCTGTTCCCCGTCGCGACGGCCCCCAAGGATCCGCATATCGCCTTCCGCAGGCTTCCAGGAACCCGAGAGCACCCGGGAGACCGGATCAAGGTTCAGTCGAAGGACTCCCCGTTCAAGGTTCAGTTCGACCCGGCCGGTAGAATCCAGAATGCCTCCGGACGCTCCGAGCCATTCTCCATCATCGAGGGTCAGAACAAACCGTCCCGCATCATCGGCAATGAGCAGCAACTCTCCAGATACCGTTCCCGCAAGACCGGCCCGATAGAACCCACCTGTGGAAACCATCGGCTCGGCTTCCGCCCGCACGCCCTGGAGTTGGCCGCCATTCACCGTGCTGCCGATGACCGCGTCCTTCTGCAGCCGACCGGAACCAACCGGGTCACCCGGAGCGGGACCGGAGTCGGTTGTATCGATCTGGTCAAAGCCGAACGCCCCGTCCGACCCGACCTGAAGGTCGTCATCGCGGATGGCACCGCCGGCTCCGTCGAAACCGAGAAAAACGGCCGATCCACCCTCCCTGACAAAAAGGGCAAACCGTCCCGACCGCCCGACGCCGACAATCTCTCCCATCCAGACGCCGGTGAAGTCGACCGGCACAACCGTGATGAGAAAAGGCGCCGTCCGGACGGATCCGTGGTCATTGGAAATCTCGATCTCATACCGGCCGGAATCCCCGAACCCGACCTGGGGCACGACCCGTTCCGGAGTGTCCTGTCCGGAAAGCTCCACCCCGTCACGGAACCATCGCCAGATCATGGGTCCCGGCCCATCGGCGGAGACGAAAATCTCGAGACGGCGGCCAAACTCGATGGCCCGGGATTCCGGCGAAGCGAGAATCCGGGGAATCCCGTCCCCCACCTCGACTCTGGCGTGTCCGCTGAGAGCCACCCCAAGGCTGTTTGAGGCCTGGATCCAGTAGTCTCCCGCATCCGCCGCCGTCACCGAGGCAATGTCGAGAACAGATCCGTTCGCGCCGGCAACGGGTTTCCCATCATGATACCATTGGTATCCAGGTGCAGGATACCCATCGGCTGAGGCGGACAACTGGAGCGGATGTCCGATCATCACAAACTGATCTGCAGGGGACGTCAGGATCCGGGGCGGGGACTGGGGTGGGACGACGGTCAGCACGGCCGGATCGCTCTCGATCGTGCCAAGACGGTTCGAAATCCGAACCCGGTAGGAGCCGGCGTCTTCGAGCGAGACCGGGGTGAAACGCAGACTTGCCCCCCGTTGACCGGACATTTCCTCTTCATCGTGGAACCACTGATAGGTTGGCGGGGGCCACGAACGATCGGTCACCCGGAGTTCAAAAATCTGCCCGGCCACCAGATGCGCGCCAACCGGCGGCTGGAGTATCTCGGGAAATCGGTCCTCCGGCTCGATCGAGACGACAACCTCCTGACTGCGCACTTCCCCGAAAGCGTTGGAGACGACCACCGAGTAGAAGCCGGAATCGCCGGTTGATGCCGGGTCGAGAACGAGAGCCGGACCCGAACGATCCTGAAGCCACCGGGCGCCCTTGAACCAGCGAAAGACCAGGGGTTCGGAACCATCGGCTTCAACCGCCAATTCGACCCGCCCACCCTCGATTCCCGCCACGCTGGCGGGCTGAACGACAATCTCCGGTGGCTGATCCACCGGCAACACCTTGAGGAAGGCAATCCGGCCGGTGATCGCACCCGCCGGATTGAAGACGGTAACCTGATAATGTCCCTCATCCACTTCGGTCACATCCGCCAGATCGAGACGACTGTCGGTTGCATCCTCAATGGGGGCGCCGTCGTGGGTCCAGAGATAGGAAAGCGGCGCCGTTCCCGTGGCGGAAACTTCCAGCACTACATTTGAACCGGCCAGCACCTCCTGATCGGCGGGATCGACAACGATGGCCGGCGGGGTCATGATCGAGCGGCTGGCCAGAACCTGTCCTCCGGAACTGACTGCGTGGAACATCCGTTGGCCGAAAGTCACCGAATTGAGCTGCTGAGCCGTGCCCACCTCGGCCTGAACCCAGCTTTCACCGCGATCAATCGAATAGATCACGGTTCCCCGGTCTCCGACGGCAACAAAGATGCCGTCGCCAAAAGTCACGCTGCGCAGGGAAGCCGTGGTCCCCGAGTTGCGCACCGACCAGGTGAGGCCATCATCAGAGATACGCACGGAACCTCCCCCGCCCACCATGACATAACGCTCCCGCCCGTAGGTAATCGACCGGGCTGAACCGGTAAAGCCGCCATCATGCCGCTCCCAGACACTGCCGTCGGTCGAGGTCCAGATCTTTCCCTCATTCCCCGTGATGAACTGGTCCCGGGCAAAACAGACGGCATAGAGATTCGTGCTTATTCCTTCGACGACAGCGCTCGACCAATCGTCCAGGCCATCCGAGGCGGTCGCTATCCGACCTCCGGTTCCCACCACGACAAAACGGCCGTTTCCGTGAGCGGCCCCCCAGAAGGAGTGACCGGCCAGGGCCTGTGACCAGACCAGACGGTCGTCGCTATGGCCTATCCCGAACTCATTGACCTGACCGACCACGATCCGCGACCCGTTCAGGGCAACGCTGTAGGCGCCGCCCAGACTCTCCACCGCCCGATCCTCCAGAACAGAAAGATTCACGTCCCAGGCAACCTGGCGGCCCGGACCGACTGCGACATACTCCCCGCGATCCGCGCCATAGGCGACCGACCAGAGAAGGGAGGCCCCGAAGGGTTGGTAGATGTTCCATTCCCTCTGCCCGTAGAGAGGTAACAGACCCGATCCCAGGAAGGAAACGGCCCACAGGACCCGGACGATCAGGGCAATCGGAGGCTGACCGACGCGGCGGCCGGCGCAGAACTGGATGAAAATACTCAAGGCGGTTGATCTGCACAGCAGATTTGACGCCAGCCGAGTCTTAAATGTCATAACCAATTGTTCTAAAGCATTTTACAATACTCTATTACTGTGGAAAGTGAGGGATCTCCCCCGCGGAACAGGCAGATCTTGCCCAGTTGGTGTCAACCGGTTCCACCCGACCGGCTGGCGGAATCACCCTAAGCCGATGTCCCACCCGGCGCTCAGGCCCGCCCCGGTTGTGATGCGCGGCCGGGATCTGCTATGCTCCAAAACGTCAAACGCCGATCGGTTCACGACTGACATCGCACCGATCAGTGGGAGACAGTTCATTCCTGGTACATGCGGTTCATCGGACCCGCAACTGGTGGGCAACCGGTTGCGGGTTCTCCGTTTATCGGTGGATCTCTGGAAAAGCCCCTTTACCTTCGCCGGAACCAGCGCGAACGTCTCCGCGTGAGTCTCAACCGTTATGAGCAGATGCTGCTCGACTATGTCCACGAACACCCCGACGAAACGGATTTCTGGCGCAACCAGGTCACCGCTCTGCGCGAAAGCCACCCCGAACACATCCGCCGGGTCGAGGAATTGAACCGAATGCTCTGGGGCTATTACGTTGAGCGGGGACGCCATGTCGCGCGTTTTGCGACGGTCTTTTCCCGTGAGGGCCATGCCACCATAAGCATGCGCAATCTCGCCGAGTACCTGATCGAGAGATGGTCCCCCCCAAGGGGTCGGATCGGGTAGCCGGCCTTATCGACCGGCTTTCAGCTTCTCGCGGGCCGCATCGCCAATGAGGCGGGCAATCGCCTCGTCCCGCATCCGATCGGTGCAGATCAACAGGTCGTATTCATGAGGATCGCCGTTGTCGGCGGCAAAATGTTGCCTGACGAATCGGCGGCTGGCCGCATCCTTTTTCCGGATCCTTTCGCGCGCCGCCTTCTCATCCAGGTTGTGATACGCACAAACCTGCGCGATCCGCCGTTCGATTGATCCGATCAGACGGACATGAAGGACTCCGGGCATCGATGCCGTCATCAGATTGGCCCCGCGTCCCACCAGGATGACCTGACCCAGGGAAGCCAGTTTCACGACTGTCTCAACCGTGTGATGAAACAGAGTCCAGCTCGAAGGATGCAAACCGAGGATCTCCTCGATCGTATCCGTAAGCCCGCCCACCCTGTCTTCCTTCAGATAGCCCTTCAAACGATTGGGAAGATTATGATCCGCAAGAACACGCTCCACCAGGTTTTCATCAAAAACCGTCCACTGGCATCCGGAACCCGGAAGGATCTCATCGAGGTAACCGGCAAGGATCCTGCCGATGGTCACCGCGCGGGATCCGGTTTCCCGCGAGATCGTGACCGCAGGTGCCACCCGCCTGGCGCGGTCCCGTCGTTTACCGCCTTCAGTGAGTCGACAATCGATGTAATGCCGACATAGCTCGAACATCCGGTCGTCCTGCATGAGTCGCCTTTCAGCTACAAGATGAGACCAAATCTCCGTCCACGCAAGAACAGGTGCGCAAAGAGCATTGAATGAGGGAAGCCAGGCAGGAATCCCTCCCCTCCAAAGCCCGGGATCACAGAAAGGAGAAGACCGGCCCGATCATCGGAACGTGACGATCTCCGCAAAGGGTCGCCTCGAAAGCGCCGGTACTTTCACGTCCTCGGCCGGATAGCCGACGACCAGCAGGAGATAGGCACGTTCACTCTTCGGCCGGTCAAGAATCTGATTGAGGAACCCCATCGGGCTTGGAGTATGCACCAGACAGGCCAGGCCTGAGAGGTGCAGGCAGGACACCAGGAAACCCGCAGCCAGGCCGACCGATTCGTTGACGTAGTAGTTCCTTGACTGCGACTGGTCCGCCTCAGTCCGGTGACTCTGGGCAAATACCGCGATCAGGACCGGAGCGGTTTCCAGAAACGGTTTCTCGGACGTCGTGCCAAATGGCTGAACTGCCCGCAGCCACTCATCCGGCGCTCGCCCTCCATAGAAGGCCCGCTCCTCCTGTTCAGCCGCATCCCGAATGCGCTTCTTCACGTCCGGGTTCTCAACCACCACAAAGTGCCAGGGTTGGCGATTGGCCCCGCTCGGAGCCGTTCCCGCCGTGCGCAGACAGGACTCAATGACTTCACGCGGAACGGTTTCCGATGAGAATTCCCGGACGCTTCGACGACGACTCAATTCTTCGAATAGATGCTGCGCAGTCTCGCGCATTTCAGAGACGGGCACCCGCCGATAATCACTCCACTTCTTGAAGTCGCTTTCACTCGCCATCTCATCCCCCTACCCCAGGGGGATCGATCTGACAACCTCCCAATGAAACCACCGAGGGATGAGCTAATCCCCCGGGTAAGCAAATCTACTAACTTGATCGCCGGGCAGAAATCACCGGACCCTCCGAGGAGTTCGCTCCACGGGACATTCCAGAGCGGGTGGTGCCGAATCCCGCCAATTCATGCCGGGAAGGGCCAAGAATACACGGCGATTCCCTTAAGGCCGGCAGGTCTGCAACCGTTCCTTGAATGGGCACCTCCCTTCGGGGCGCGCTGCCAGGCTCCGACCAACGATTCCTCATGTCATCCATCATCCTTTTGCGAAGCGAAAACAACCGCCTTCGGGGTCGGGCTTTCCTGTCCCATCAAGGCCGGATCTTCCAACGCGAATTGGTGCCGAGGAGCGATCCGGGATCCACGCTGGCAGCCGAGACGCCCGATGTCATCATCGCAGCCTGGTTCTCCGCCGCTGATGATCTCGATGGATTCCTCCGCGGCCTGTGCACTTCCCAATCCAATACTCCCGTCTACCTGGTTGCCGAGAATCTCAGCCCCGACGAAGTGATCAGTGCCGTGCGGGCGGGGGCAAGAGACGTGTTCCTCCTGCCGCTCAATCCGCAGGAGATCCTGAATCGTCTGAGCATGGATGCCCGGGCCATCTCGAGTGAAGCCGGGATTGATCCCGGTGAATGGGAACGCTGCTGCCGATTCCTCCAGCCCGAATCCGAATCGGAAATCGATACCTCCGGCCCGGAGAATCCGCTCGAAGACGCCCTGATAAGAATCGAATCCGAGCGGCAGGAACTCGAACTCGAGCGCCAGCTTCTCAAAGAGGAATGGGAACAGGTCAGGGAACTCCAGGTCACCGCCGGCCCCGCGGAAGTCTCAGACGAAGCGAAACGGGAACTCGAACGCCGGGCGAGCGAGCTGGAGGATCAACGCTACGATTTTGAGGAGCAGAAAATCTTCCTGATGGATGCCCAGCGTGAGGTCGAGGCGGCAAGGCTCGCCTGGGAGGAAGAGCGCCGGGCGCTGGAAAGCTCCAATGAGGAACTGCGGACGAAACTCGAGGCCCTCCAGCAGGGCCAGCCGAACGGCAAGCGGAGTGGGGCCACTCCCGGGCCGGACGGCAAATGGCTGCGCTCGTCCATCGGATCACTGCCCCTGAGCAAGGGAGACCGCCGCGCCAACGGGACTTCGTCATCCGATGTGCGCGAACTGAACGAACGCCTGAATGCGGCCAACGAGGCCCGTCGCGGGCTCGAAGCCGAATTGGAAGAGATTTCCCGCACGGCCGCACAGGCGCGGGCCAGCCAGGTCGAACTTGAACAAGAAGTGGCCGATCTGCGCGCCCGGTACGAACGGACCGGCGAGGGCGGCCTCGCATCAGGTGGATCACTCATCGACCGGCTTGAGCGACTGGCTGAATCCCTCGCAGCCCGTCGTCTGGATCTGGAAGAAATCTGCTCACGACGATCCACTCTCCAGCTTCAGATCGAGACCCTGTCGGCGGAATTGTCCGGACAGGAAATCACCGAGTCCCTGACACCCGCACATCTCCAGCATATCCGGGAGGTGAAGAACCAGCGGCGGGAACTCCAGGATTCCGAAGCCGCCCTGGCCGTCGAACAATCGCGACTCACCGAAGATCTGGAGCGGGACGAACGCGAATTGCTGATGATCGAGTCCTGGGTCGAAGAACTCGATGGAGCCCGTGAACGGATCGAAGCGCTCAAGCGATCCCATGCGAAAACGATTTCCGAACCTGACACGGCTTTTCAATCCGAGCCCGTGATGGAAGCCGGATCCTTCGAGCCGCCCGTCATCGCCGACCCGGTTCCAGAAAAGGGACGCGGCCGCAGTCGCAAAGGCGGTCTCTCACGACGGTTCGCCTTAAGGGGAATGGCCTGAGGTCAGGACCGTCCGATCTTGCCGCACCGGTCGAGCTCCTCACGGAGGGCCGACAGGCTGACGGGTCGGACGAGAACACCATCCGCTCCGGCCTCCGCCGGGCGTTCACCCGATTCGTGATCGTCGTCGACGATACAGATGATCGGCAAGGATGTTCCCTGATCGAACCCACGGACCGTGCCGATCCAATCGGAGATATTCCGTCGCTTCGCATCCGGGTCAAGAACCAGCAGATCGAATGACTTACCGGCCATCGCTTTCTCCAGCTCATCTTCATCGCGAACAAACGAAACCGTGCAGTTCAGTGCGTTGAGCAGGTGCTCAAGAACCTTTCGATTGACCGGCAGGTCCACCACCCCGACAACCCGCCTCCCAAGCGGCCCGGCGACGGAACGGACCGGGCGGGTTTCAGATTCGGAGTTGGCCCGGTCATCAATGACCGAGGGCTTCCCACCATCGCCATCGCCATCGCCATCGCCAAGGGGATGGTACTCCATCACGGCGACGAAGTTGACGATTTCCCCGACTTCATTGATGACGGGGGAGATGGTGGCCTCCTCCTGATAAAGGGAGCCATCCTTGCGGCAATTGACAAAGCACCCCCGCCAGACCCGTCCGGTCAGAATGGTGCTCCAGAGACGTTTGTAGAAGTCACGGCCGTGATGCCCGGATTGAAAGATCCTGGGATTTGCGCCCCTGATATCATCGAGAGTGAAACCGCTCACCTCGGTAAACCGAGGATTGACGTAGGTGATGGCTCCGTCCCGATCCGTGATGAGAACGCCAGTCGGGCTCTGCTCGACCGCCCGCGAAAGTTCCCGCAATTTCATGTTGGTCAGGTGAAGTTCCCGATTCGCTTCACCGATCTTTCGACCCTGCGCCTCGACCATCTCCTTCTGGCGGACGATCTCGGCGTTTTTCTCCCGCAAGGCCTGTTCAGTACCACGCTTCAGACGATACTGACTCTGCAGAACCATCAGGACGATGCACACCGCGACGAAGGCACCGATCAACGAATTCCGGCCCAGTTGGTTCATGCGGTTCTCCTGGGCGAGCAGGGCGATCTGTTGTTCACTGCGTTCGATCGTCAGCTGTTGCAGTTCACGCTCCAGTTGGAGCATCTCGATTTCCTGTTCCTTCCGGTCGAACTTGTAGCTCGCCTCCAGCTCAGCCATCCGATTCCCGATTTCGCGGCTGGCAATCAACTGCTCAATCCGCCGGGATTCCTGCAGAGAGGCATAGGCTTCGGCGAAGAGCCCCTGGTTCGCCTGGACTTCGGAAAGGTTCCCATGGAGCTCCCGGAGCAATCCCCGGTCTCCGGCCCGTAACGCCTGATCAATCCCTTCGTTCAGGGCGTCCGAGGCCGCTTCAAGATTCCCAAGGCGGAATTGAGCGATCCCGAGATGCAGAAGCGAGAATGCCAGCCCCCGCGGCAGGCCGAGAGATCGGTTGATGGCGAGTGCCTCTTCGCTGAAACGCAGTGCCTCCTCGTGCCGCCCCAGCCGGTTGTAGACAAGCCCGGCATGGGCGAGTGAGACGGCGATCCCTTCGGGCCGGGCCATCTGCCGTTCAAGCTCGAGCGATGCGAGGTGAAGCCGAAGCGCTTCATCCAGTTCCCCCTGCTCGCGCTTGGCCCGGCCAAGATTGTCGAGGACATCGGCCAGACCCGGAAGCTCTCCCGACTTCTCGTAGATCGCCCGCGCTCTCTCGAGATCCGCCACCGACTTCCCATAGTCGCCCATTTCAAAGCGGACAATCGCCAGGTTGTTCAGGGTGCCGGCTGCCGATTGGTCGTCGCCGATCTCCTCCTTCAATCGAAGGCTTTCCAGATAGTAGGCCAATGCCTGCGCATACTGCCCGGTCTGGGAGTGAATCAGGCCGATATTGTTCAAGGTCTTTGCGATCTCCGACTGATCCCCCAGGCTTCTTCGGATGCTCAGTGAGTCTTCGGCCAATCGGAGTGCTCCCTCGACCTGTCCCTCGCCCAGCAGGACCCCGACCATTTCGTTCAGAGCCGATGCAGTAAGTTGCGAATCATCGATGGACTCGGCCAATTCCCGTGCCCGGCTCGCCTCGAGCCTGGCCCGGGAAAGGTCGCCTTGTTCCCTGGCCAGAGCCGCGATCTGGAGACGCAGGGCGGCCTCGATCGCCGGATCCCCCGCGGACGGCGACTCAAGCAATGACAACCCGAGTGTCATGGCCTCGACGGGATCGGTCTCCATCAGGGAGACGAGCCGCTCCATTTCCAAGCGGATGGGAACCTCCGGCCGGTCGTCCACGACAGCCGCGGAACACGACAGACCAGCCAGGCCCAACAGCAGCGCCTTCCCTGCAAGACGAAACCACCCCCCGCTGGGTCGGAAACCATGACCGCCGATCGTGCCCGGACTTTCCATATATTCAGCTCCCTCAGGAGGCGCCCCATGTTCACCATTGCCCGAGGCATGGCAATACCGGATACCCGGCAGGTCGAACCGTCATCAGCGCGGTCCAGGCAAGCCCGGATCCCCGCCGGCCGGGCCAATTCCTGGCTTTCATCCCACTCCGGATTCTGCTAAAGACCCTCCCTGCTGCGGACGCCTGGCGCGTTCCTGCAGTCCTGCCCTCGTCCCCGACGTCGATCCGTATGCTCAGTTCAGAAAACGCGACAACGAACCCCTCCCGCTGGAATCTGCTCGTGGCGGAAGATCACCTGATGGTTCGCGAGGGCTTGATCGCCCTTCTTGAACAAGACAAACGGATCGTGGTGGTCGCTCGTGCCTCTTCAGCCTCCGAGGTCAAACAGCAGCTGCGCCGGCACCCCGTTGATCTCCTTCTCCTTGATCTGATGCTCGGTGACTCGGACGGTGTCACCCTGATCAAGGACCTCCTCGGCGAGTTCGCGGGCCTCCGCGTTCTCGTCATTTCGGCCCATAATGATCCTCTCTTTGCCGAGCGCTCGCTCAAGGCCGGAGCCCTCGGCTTCATCACCAAGGACGAGCCGGCGAACTCCATCTTCAGCGCAATCGAATCGGTCATGGATGGACGTTTTGCCATGACCGAAAATCTGGCCGCCTCCATCCTGAAGCGACGGCTGAAGAGCCCTTCGCAAGGCGGTGAGTTGGATATCTCAAGCCTCTCGGATCGCGAACTCCACGTGTTCACTCTGCTTGGGAAGGGCCTGACCAGCCGGAAGATCTCCGTCCAGCTCAAGGTCAGCATCAAGACGGTCGACGCCCATCGCGAGCATATCAAGAGCAAGCTGATGATCGAGGACTCGGCCCATCTCGTCCGTCACGCCGTCCTCTGGGTCCAGCAACAGGAGCCCTCTCGATCCGCCGCCTACTCACGGGCTTCCCGAGGGCATTGAGGACGACCGCCTCAACGCTTGGGTCCTGCCCGAAAGAACCGCCGACCCTTGCTCAAGCCCAGACCTTGCGCCGCCTTGACCCGCAGGGGGTCGGCCCGCTGGCCCGCAGTGTCAATCGTCGCGGACTCCCGGCCCCGGGGAAAGTAACGGCTCAGTTCACCCTCGCCCACACCCCGAAGATCATTGATCTTCTTCGGCAGTTTCTCCGCGGGAAACGGAGTCGGTTTGGGAAGTTTCTTGCTCATTTTCTGTGACCGGAAGCGCCGGCGGGGTGCGAATCGGGATTCAACAGGCATCTCAACCCAACATGGCCAGAAATCGAGTTTTGTCGCCGAAAGCGCTCAGATTTTACATCGGGGTAACAAATCTCTACATCGGCCGGCTCCGCCTATCATTTAGGCCATAATCACCCGAGGTTGTGCTCCGCTTCAGATCAACCGTCCAAACAACCCGGAACACTCCGGGAACGACCGGCTGTTTCGACCGTCCGCCCAAGCCGGATCTTGTCGTGATGCCTGTCCTCTGCGACAGTCCTGCCCATGGCCGAACCCGCGCCGTCTGAAACGACCACCGCTCTCTCGACGGAACCGGTCTATATGGGCCTGCCGTCCGAAGCCGTCCTTCGTCCCCGGTTCTACCTGGCGCTGGCCCTCACCCTTCCCGTCTTCGCCCTCGCCATGGGCCCGATGATTCCCGGACTCGACCTCGATTCATGGATCAACCCGCATCTTTCACCCTGGATCCAGTTCATCCTGACCACCCCCGTCTTTTTCTGGTGCGGCTGGTTTTTCATCCGCCGCTTTGTCCGTTCGACCCTCGAACGAGACACCAATATGTTTACCCTGATCATTCCGGGGATCGGGGCAGCCTACTTCTACAGCGCCTTCGCCGTCATCTTTCCCGACTGGCTTCCCGATGCGCTGGCCGACGACGGCCATCCCCCGCTCTATTTCGAAGCGACCGCGATGATCGTGACCATCGTCCTGATCGGACAGATTCTCGAACAGCGCACCCACGCACGAACCGAAGAGGCCATCCGGTCGCTTGTCCAACTGGCGCCGCGCACCGCAACCCGAATTGCGGCCAACGGCGCGGAGGAGGATGTCGCGATTGATCGGATCCTGCGGGGAGACCGGCTCCGGGTTCGCCCCGGAGAGACGGTTCCCGTCGACGGGACGATTGAGGAAGGCGGCAGCGCGCTGGACGAATCCATGATCACCGGCGAGTCCGTTCCCATCGACAAGAGCCGCGGAGATCCCGTGCTCGGCGGGACAGGAAACACTCAGGGCGCCTTCATCATGCGGGCTGAACGGGTCGGATCCGAGACTATCCTTGCCCGGATCATCGAACTGGTCAAGACCGCCCAGGAAACCGAACCGCCCATCCAGCGTCTGGCCGATCGCGTCTCCGGCATCTTCGTGCCCGTCGTCCTCGCCATCAGCGTTCTCACCTTCATCACATGGTATGCGATCGGACCCGAGCCCTCCTTCACCTATGCGCTGGTCAATGCGGTCGCCGTCCTCGTCATCGCCTGTCCCTGCGCCCTCGGCCTGGCGACCCCGGTCTCGATCGTGACCGGGATCGGACGAGGCGCCCAGGCCGGTATTCTTGTCCGCGACGCCGAGGCCCTTGAACGCCTCCAATCGGTCAATACGATTCTCCTCGACAAGACCGGAACCCTGACCGAAGGAAGGCCGGGCGTGGATAGTCTTCATCCCGTCAACGGGATCAGCGAAGAGACCCTCCTGAGCGCCGCCGCCGCCGCCGAACTCGGAAGCGAACATCCCCTTGCCCGCGCCCTGGTCCGGGAAGCCCGCAATCGTGACCTCCAACTGACCCCGGCGGATCAATTCGAAGCGGTCACGGGAGGCGGAGTTCGCGCGACCACCGGTCCGGACTCGGCCCGGGTGGGACGGCCGGACTTTGTGATCAATGATGCCGGAGTTGATCCAGGTCAGGCGGCCGCGCTCATCGATACGATCGACCCGGCCGGCAAAACCATCATCCTGGTGGCACGCAATCATGAACTCCTCGGGGCGATAGCCCTGACGGATCGGATACGCGAGACCGCGGAATCAGCCGTCCGAGAGCTTCACCGGCTCGGAATCCGGGTCGGCATGGTCACCGGCGACAACCAGGGTACGGCCGATGCCGTGGCCAGGGCGCTTGGCATTGATCTTGTTCATGCGAACGTCCGACCGGAGGACAAGCAGCGGATTGTCCGTGAGCACGCCGAGCGGGGGGAATTGACCGCGTTCTGCGGTGACGGGATCAATGATGCACCGGCTCTCGCGGCCGCCCATGTCGGGATCGCCATGGGAACCGGAACCGATGTGGCCATCGACAGTGCCGGACTCATCCTGGTCAAGGGTGACCTCCAGGCCCTCGTCCGGGCCGTTCATCTGAGCCGGGCCGTTCTCCGCAACATCAAGCAGAATCTCTTTTTCGCCTTCTGCTACAACAGCCTGGGAATTCCGGTGGCCGCCGGTCTGCTCTATCCAATCCACGGCATCCTGCTCAACCCGATGATCGCCGGAGTCGCCATGGCCCTGAGCTCGATCTCCGTCGTCTCCAACGCCCTCAGGCTCAAATCGCTCAAACTCTGATCGTCGGAAACCCGAAAACGCATCGGCCACTCGAAAGAATCCGAGGGAGAATCAGTCCTGCCCGCGTTGAACAGAAAGCCGGGGTCGAACCCACCTCCCATCGACCGACTGAACCACCATCCATTCCTTCCCATGAATCAAGAGCCGATTGACGAGTTGCTTGGACGTCTCCGCCTCGCCCCGCGACCCGCCGCCCCCGATCTTCGTCGAGAGGTTCGAGCAGCCATTCGCCATCGCCGGGCGGCGTCCCGGTCGCCGGAAGCGGGGCTGGCCCTCTTTCCCTGGAAGGGATTGCTCGGGAAACCGTGGATCGCGGCCGCCACCGTCGCCGTCGCCCTCGTCATAGGATCCCTCCCCGAGGCCTTGACCCATCTGCGTTCGCAACGGGAAGCGGATGCCGTCTACGCCCGGCGCTCTCTTCACTTCGACGTTTTCGCTCCGGTTGATCTCCTGCCCGGCGACGCGACCACGACCCGTCTTTATCCTCGCTGAACCATGAAACCAACCGTTTTGTTTTTCATCGTGGTCACCGGGGTCGCAGCCATTTCGGCCATCGCGACCCGCCAATGGGTCGAGCGGAAACCACCGACGGCCGAATCGGTTCATGACTGGCTCCACGCCCAACTGGACCTGACCAAAGAGCAAAGTGATGTCCTCGAGCAGATCGAGGAAAGCTACGCAAAGGAGGAAAGGCCGTTGCGGGAGGCCTATGCTGCTGCGAATCGCGACCTGGCGGCCCTGATCCGTGAGGAAGGTGCCTACACTCCGAAGGTGGCCCTGGCGGTCGAACACGTTCACCATCAGATGGGGGAATTGCAGAAGCTCTCGATCGAGCACCTGTTCACGATGGCATCCGTGCTCGATCCCTCACAAAAGGAGAAGCTCATTCACTATGCGGAGCTGGCTTTGACCGAGTTCCATTGATCGTGGACGACGATCTTCCTCTGCTTGAAGCCATCCGATCCGGTGACGAGGCCGCCCTCGAAACCCTGATGGAGCGTCACCAGACGCCTCTCTTTTATTTCGTCCTGCGTTCGACCGGCGACGAAACGACCGCCCGTGAGATCGTTCAGGAGACCTTCGTCCGAACCTACTTCAAGGCTTCCTCCTTTCGTCCCCGGTCAAGAGTCAAGACCTGGATCTATTCCATCGCCCTGAACCTGTGCCGGGATGCCGGCCGCAAACGGTCCCGCCAACCGGCATTCCTCTCGCTCGATCAACCGGTTTCCGACGGCCAACCGGCCTTCGACATCCCCGACCGGAATCTCCATCCGGCTCCCGAACAGGCCGCCCTTTCGGAGGAACTGGATCAACTGCGGGAAGCGATCACCCGGTTGCCTGAGAAGCTGCGGAGTCCTCTCGTCCTCTGCCTGTTAGAGGGGCGCCCGCAGAAGGAGGTCGCAGAAATCCTCTCAACCACGCCCAAGACCATCGAACTGCGCATCCGCCGGGCGAAGAAGCGCCTCGAGCGAAGCCTGTCCCGTCTGTCAGAGCGCGCCCGCTGACGAAGCGACCCGGAGAATCAAAGGGTTCTCCGGCGTCCCGTATCCGCAAATCGGATCCTGATCTCTTCCACCCCGCAGTAGAGGACCGGGACAACGAAGACGGTCAGGATGGCCAGAAACATGCCGCCGAAGGTCGGTATGGCCATCGGCACCATGATGTCCGAGCCGCGTCCGGTCGAGGTCAACACCGGCAGGAGGGCGAGAATCGTGGTCGAGCTGGTCATCACGGCCGGCCTGACCCGTCGGATGCCCGCTTCAACCGTCGCCGAACGAATCTCCTCGATCGTGTCGGGTTTGCGATCGCGAAAGACCTGCTGCAGATAGGTGCAGACGAGGACGCCATCGTCCGTGGCAATGCCAAAGAGGGCGAGGAAACCCACCCATACCGCCACACTCAGGTTGATCGTTCCCATCTGGAAAAGGGAACGGAGGTTCCGGCCGAAAAGATCAAAATCCATGAACCAAGGCTGGCCATAGAGCCAGAGGAGGATGAATCCACCCGACCAGGCGAAAAGGATTCCGGAAAAAACCAGAAAGGTGGTGGTGATCCGCCTGAACTGGAAATAGAGGATCAGCCAGATGGCGCAGAGAGCCACCGGCAGGATGAGTCGCAGCTTCTTCTCCGCCCGGATTTGGTTCTCATAATTCCCGGTGAAACGGTAACTGACTCCTCCGGGCATCAGGAATTCGCCCTTCTGGATCTTCTCCTGCAGATGACGCTGCGCCTCTTCCACCACATTGACTTCCGCATACCCCGGCATCTTGTCGAAGATGACATAGCCGACGAGAAAAGTGTCCTCGCTCTTGATGACCTGGGGGCCCCGCAGGTACTCGATGTTCGACAGTTCCCGCAAGGGAATCTGGGTCCCGTCCGGGGCGCTGACCAGGATGGCCCCGATCGCTTCCGGAGTGTCCCGTAATTCCCGGGGATAACGCACCCGGACCGGATAGCGCGCGCGTCCCTCGACCGTCTGCGTGATCGGTTTGCCGCCGATGGCTACTTCGATGACCTCCTGCACCGTCCGGATCTTGATCCCGAAGCGCGCGATGGCATCGCGGTCGATCTCAATCTGCAGATAGGGTTTCCCGACGATTCGATCCGCGAGGACCGCATCCGCCCGGATCGACGGCACCTCCTTGAGGAAACCTTCGATCTCCAGTGCGACCTCTTCGATCGTCGCCAGATCAGGTCCGAAAACCTTCAAACCCGTCGGAGCCCGCATCCCGCTCTGGAGCATGACGATCCTCGCCCCAATCGGCTGCAGCTTCGGGGCGGAGGTGGTTCCCGGAACCCGCGCCGCCTTGATGATCTCATCCCAGATATCGTCTTTGCTGCGAATCCCATCGCGCCATTGCCGAAACGGTTTCCCGTGCCGGTCGGGAACCAGATTTCCGGCGGCGTCACGCCGGAATTCGTCCGTCTCTCCATCGTAGGCAAAAGTCCGGATTCGACCATCGTCATCGGTTAGGAACTCCGATTTGCAGGTGATGATCGTCTCAATCATCGAGATCGGCGCGGGATCGAGCGGGCTGTCGGCCCGCCCGAGCTTACCGACCGCCATCTCCACCTCCGGGATGGCATTGATGGCGATATCCAGCTTCGTGACCACATCCATGACCTCGCCGATGGAGGCATGGGGCATGGTCGTGGGCATCAGGAGAAATGATCCCTCATCCAGATCCGGCATGAATTCCTTGCCCAGGCCGGGACCAGATGGGCCATCGCCACGAACGGCCGGGTTTGCCGCAGCCATTCTGGCATCCAACCAAAGAGAGTCCCCACCCAGCCAGACCGAAATCCCGAAAGGACGATCAGGCCGTTGATCAACAGAAACAGCGACTTCCTCCGCAGGATGACCGTGAGGATCCGGCCATAGTAGCGGGTGAGGGCAAGGAAGAAGCCGAGCAGACCGCCGCCCGTGAGAAAAACGAAGAAGATATTGCCGAGTCGGGCTTCCGGTCCAAGCGGTTTCCAATCGGCCGCCAACCAGAGGGCAACGATTACCGCGACAATCAGATTGAAGGCGATATGGACGATCCGGCGCGCCGGCTTCGGGATGACCGCACCGAAAAGATGGAAGGCCGCCACGCCGATGAACACAGCGCCCAGCCATCCCGGAAAAGCGGGAACGAAGATCGGGCCAAGGATGCCCGCCGAGGCCACCCCGACCCAGAGACCGGTTCTCGACCATCGCGCGCGCCATTGTCCCGCCAGGATCCAGTGGGCGAGCGGCGGGATGACGGTCAAGGCCACGATGACCGACCCGATCAGCGCAAAGGTCTTGGTATAGGCGAGCGGACGGAAGAGTTTCCCCTCGGCCGCCTCCATCGTGAAGACGGGGAGAAAACTGACGACCGTCGTCAGGACGGCGGTCAGGACGGCCCCTCCCACTTCGGAACAGGCCCGATGGACAACCTCGAGCCGATTCTCTTCGGGGGATGCCTTTTCGAGATGCCTGAGGATGTTCTCGACCAGGACCACCCCCATGTCGACGATCGTCCCGATCGCGATGGCGATACCGGAAAGCGCAACCACATTGGCATCCACGTGCAGCAGGCGCATGCCGACGAAGGCAAAGAGAACCGCCAGGGGCAGGACCCCCGATATGAGGGAGGCACTCCGCAGATGCATGACCATCACGATGACCACGATGATTGTCACCAGAATCTGCTGACGAACCGCATCCTCGAGGGTTCCCAGCGTTTCATGGATGAGCCCGGTCCGGTCGTAGAACGGTTGGATCGTGACCTGACTGATCGTGCCGTCCTCCAGGGTCTTGCGGGGCAATCCGGCCGAGATCTCCGCAATCTTTGCCTTCACCCGCTTGATCACCGCCAGCGGGTTCTCGCCGTAGCGGGTGACAACCACCCCGCCAACCGCCTCGGCTCCGGCTTTGTCGAGCGCTCCGCGCCGCAGGGCCGGACCGAACCCGACCGTGGCCACCCGATCCAGGGTTATCGGGACATTGTCGCGCTGAGTGATGACGGTCTGTCGGAGGTCATCCAGGTTGCGGATGAAGCCCAGCCCCCGGATGACATATTCAACCCGGTTGACCTCGATCGTTCGCGCCCCCACGTCCAGATTGCTTCCCCGAACCGCATTGAAGACATCCGCCAACGCGATTCCATAGGTCCGGAGCGCATCGGGATCGACATCGATCTGGTATTCCCTGACGAAACCACCGATTGAGGCGACCTCCGCCACCCCGTCGACTCCCTGGAGCGCATGACGCACAAGCCAGTCCTGGGTGCTCCTCAGTTCGTCCAGGCCCCACCCTCCGGTCGATTCGCCGTCGGGATTCCTGCCCTCGAGCGTGTACCAGAAAACCTGCCCCAAAGCCGTCGCATCCGGCCCCAACCGGGGTTGCACCCCCTCCGGAAGGGTTTCGCCCGGCAGACTGTTGAGCTTCTCGAGGATGCGGCTGCGGGTCCAGTAAAACTCGGAATCCTCCTTGAAGATGATATAGATCGAGGAAAACCCGAACATCGAGTAGCTGCGGACCGTCCTGACCTCCGGGAGGCCGAGAAGCGCCGTCGTCAGCGGATAGGTGATCTGGTCCTCGATGTCCTGGGGCGAGCGCCCGGTCCATTCGGTGAAGACGATCTGCTGATTCTCTCCGATATCCGGGATGGCGTCCACCGGGACCGGATCGCGTGGCAGGTGTTCAAACTCCCAATCGAAAGGAGCGACCATCAGACCCCAGAGGACCAAGACGGTCGTCGCGAGAACCACGACCAGTATGTTCTCCAGGCAGAACCGGATCAATCGGTCGATCAGGGATGGATGCGGATCGGAAGACATGCGAGGAGGCTTTCCGATCAGGGCGGAGCAATCCGTTCTTTCGTTTCCCCGCAGTTGAGCATGGCCGCCCCGAAGTAGGGGTTGAGGACACCTTCCCCCTCCTGCAGCCAATCGGCTCCATGATCCGGATACACCATCGGACAATGGATCAGGTAAAGTGGACCGGCCAGGATGCCCGGGTTCGCGCGGACGACCGGGATGATGGCGTTGGAAAGCTGGTCAAACCCGGGTCTGCGGATCCCGTCAAGGTCGTCCGCTTCAAGCATGGGATGGAGAATGGGCGCCAGGGTTGCACCGGGCCCGACCGTCTCAAGCATCGCCAGGAGAGCGGTTTTCGCCGCTTCGAGCGCGTCACCGGCCAGCGCTTTCTGCAGATCCAGGTAGAACGGGAGGATTCGCCGAGCGCCATCGACGCCAAGCGCGAGGAGCTTTTCCCGACCGCTCCCGTCATCGGAGTCAACCCCAGTCGTCGGCTCCTTACCGGGATCCGCCCCATGAAGGTGGGCGGGCGCAGTGCCTCCCCCCACAGGGTTCATCATGCTCGGACGGGCCAGAATCTGCAGGGCGCTGTCGATCTTGAACGCCCCGTCCGTCACGATCTCCTCGCCTTCTGCCAATCCCTCGAGCACGATGAACACATCTCCGGCCCGTGGTCCGATCGTGATTTCCCGCCCCTCATAAGTCGGTCTCTCCCGATCCGGAAGGGCCACGTAGACAATGGCCCGCTTGCCGGTCAGGAGAACCGCCGAGGCGGGCACGACCAGGGGGAGCGCCTCACCGGCCGTGGTGACGTAGCCGAGAGCCTCGATGGGGACCAGATCCATCCCGCAGACGTCGCATTGGCCCGGGCCATCCTTGATCACTTCCGGGTGCATCGGACTGATCCATTTCCCGGCCAGTTCGGGGGCAATCACCCTCCCCCCCGAGGCGATGTGGGAATAGACGATCGCGCGGGCGAACATTCCCGGCTTCAGGCGACCATCCGGGTTGGGAACCTCGACCCGGACACCGACCGTCCGGGTGCGGTCGTCAAGGACAGGGTCAAAAAAAACAATCCGGCCCTCAAAGGACTCGCCCGGGAAGGACTCGACCTGGAAGGCGACCTTCTGGCCGTAGCGCAACCACTGAAGATCCGACTCAAAGGCCTTGAGCGGGAGCCAGAGCACGGAGAGATCGGCAATCCGGAAAAGAGGATCTCCGGTCTTCACATAATCCCCTTCCTTCACGTTCTTCTGGACGACCACTCCGCCGAGAGGGGCCTTCAGTTCGAAGAGATCCCGGGCCGTTCCGTTCCTGATAATCCCGTCGATCTGCTCCGGCAGCAGATCCCAGAGGCGCAGCTTTCCCCTGGCCACCTCGGCCGTCAGCCCATCCGGATCATATTCGACCGCCGTGAGCAGCTCCCGCTGGGCCGCAAGCAGATCCGGACTGTAGATTTCCGCCAGATGGTCGCCCGAATTGACACGGATCCCGGTGTAGTTGATGTAGAGCCGCTCGATCCGGGCCGTAAAGCGTGCGCTCAGCGTCTTGAGACGGGTCTCATCGAAGTCCAGTTTGCCGACCATCCGGACCTCAACCTCCGGCGACATCCGGATGACCCGGCTCGTCGAGACGGCGGCGATGGCCTTCGCACTCTCCGACAGGATGAGAACACGCGCCCCTTTATCCCCATGGGTGTCCTCGATCACGGGAATGAGGTCCATCCCGCAGATGGGGCAGGCCCCCGGGTCCGGCCGCCGGATCTGCGGATGCATCGAACAGGTCCAGGTCGCGGGCACCGCCGCGTTTGTGGGAGCCGAATCATGAGCCTGCCGATCCACCGAGGGTCGCCCACCAAACACGACACGTCCGATCATCAATCCCAGAACGAGGGCCACGGCACCGGCCACGGCCGGCAGGATCCATCTGTTTCGGCTCATCGGCACAGGCGGGCAGGAAAGTCCGGGGCAGCATCCTGAGTCGCAGGCGAATCAGAAGACTCGAGATAAAGCGGCACAGGAAAAATCATGGTTCGACGGAGATACTCATCTTCTTGTCGATTGCTACCATAAGCCATCTCTCACGATTCCGGTGAAACATCGGGGATGGGTCGGTTGACCAGGGTCTGAATGTGGATGCGGCTCTGCCACGCGTCCGCCGCCGCCCGCCAGTAGCTGAGTTCAAGTTCGAGAAGGGAGCGCTCGCTGTCGATCACGTCGAGGATGGTCGCCCGACCCGCTTCATAGCTGGCCCGCGTGATCTCCAGAGCCTGGCGGGCCAGACTGAGCAGCCTGTCGCCGTAAAGCTCAAGCCGGCGATTGGCGTCTTCAAGATTTGAATACCGCACAGCCAGCTCCGCCTTCAGTGTGTTCTCCCGGTCCAGCCGCTCATTACCGGCTGCCGACCGGGCCGCCAGGGCCGCCCCCCGCGCCGACTCATTCTTCCCAGCCCAGATCGGGATGCTGATCCCGATGGTGACACCCCAGGGATCATTCCCGGCGTCCGCGGCGGTCGACCCCGGGTAGGCGTCGGTCTGGATATAGTTCACGCCAAAGGTCAACTCGGGGCGGTTCTCGAGGGCGGCCAGCTCGCGTCGCGCCTCCGCACTGGAAACCTTGCGATCGAGCATGGCCAGCTCCGGATTGTTCGACTCAAGCGCGCTCAACAATCCCGGCAGGTTCAGCGATTCCGTTTGCGGGGCGGCCCATTCGGGCCAGGGCAACACCCCCTGTGCCGGTTGTGCAAGAAGCCCATTCAGGCGGGCACTCTCGGCCTCGCGCTTCCTCAGGATGGATTTCTCGCGATCGTCCATCATCCCGATCTCAACCTGAAGCCGAAGCAGCGGATTGATGTCGCCACCGCCCCGAACCCGTTCCTCCACCACCGGCTCCAATTGCCTGAGGAGGGAGAGTTTCTGACGGGTGAGCTCGAGCGATCGGCCAAGGTAGCCGTATTCGAAATACCCGAAGGAAACAGCGCGGGCGAGCGCCAGTTGCCGTGCCTGGTAGGAGAACCATAAAGCTTCGGCTTCGGCCGAGGCGGCGGCTTTGGCCTGGTTGAGTTTGCCAAACCAAGGAACAGTCTGGGCGAGCATGACCACGTTTTCCTGGGTGCCGGTCCGGGTCTGAACCGATTCCACGAAGTTGGTGATCTGGATTCTCGGGTCGGGCAAGGAGCCGGCGCGGGGAATCCGTTGCATTGCAGCTTCATAATGATCCTCAAAGGCGCGGAGTCCGGGATTTGCCGAATTGGCGCGTTCCAGAAAAGCCTCCAGGCTCGTTCCCAGGACTGACGGAGCTTCAGGCTCGGCGCCACCGCCATTCAATGGAGCCCCTGGAAGACCGAGCAGGCCCAACAGGAACAGACTCCCGACCCCTTTCCGGCAGGGAGCCGCCGGCCAGCGCAGCCGGCGGGCCCAGAGACTCAGGAAATCGCCAGCCTTCCCGGATCTCGAATCTGCAGCTGGAGTTACCACTGGAGCCTCAGTTCCGGTTCTGTCCGACCACCGCCCGGCCGGATGGGGGGATTCGCGCGACTGCCTGCTTTCATCATGGGTGTGACCATCCGGATTCCTGGAGTGTGAACGTGAAACGGAACAGACTGCTGAATCCCTCGGTTTTCCCGAAGAAAATACCGGCCCGAACACAAGTTTATCGCAGTTGAGTCCGTTGATTCAGGCAAGGGGATTCAATGGATGGTCGATTCCCGCAGCGCACAGACATGGGCCTTGGTCGCTTCGGTAAAACGCCTCGCTCCCGAGCCGAAGTAGCGCTGGGGGT
Source organism: Opitutaceae bacterium (assembly GCA_041395105.1). NCBI lineage: Bacteria > Pseudomonadati > Verrucomicrobiota > Opitutia > Opitutales > Opitutaceae > Opitutaceae bacterium. Next base: position 67,944 of record JAWLBB010000011.1, read on the forward strand.
GGCGGACAATTCCGAGTTCGCGGAACGGGCTGATCCCTTGAAGCCGCCGGTACACGAGACGGGACCTGCCAACCGGGCCGGCCGCCACCGCGGGGAGAAACGACAGTCCGATTCCCTCGGCCACCAGGTTCTTGACCGTCCGGACCTGGGAACAATGCGCCACCACGTCGGGAGCGAAGCCGACAACCTCGAGGAACCGGGTCACCTGGTGCCCGAGACTGCTGGCCTCGCCGAGGAAGACAAACGGTTCCTTCCGGAGTGACTCGATCGGAACTGCCTCGAGGCCCGCCAGCGGATGATCGGCCTTGAGGACCAGCCAGAGTGGCTCCGTGAGAAGCGGCTCAAAGTGGAGTCCCGATTCGGGATCGAGCCGTGAGGTCACCGCCAGGTCCAGTTCTCCAGATCGGACGGCGGCGATGATCGGACCGAGGATCCCTTCGCGCAATTCAACCCGCAAACCGGGGTCGGATCGTCTCAGTTCGGCCATCACACCCGGCATTAGGTAGGGAACTACCGTCGGAATACCCCCTACGGAGAGTCGGCCGCCTCCCTCCTTCGTGAGATCCACCAGTTCACGGGAGGCGTTTTCGATCTCGGAGATGATCCTCTCGGCCCGCGGCCGAAAGCTCTCTCCCGCATCCGTGGCCACCGCCCTGCGACCCAGCCGGTGAAAGAGCGGCTGGCCCAATTCATCCTCGAGTTTGAGGATCTGCTGGCTGAGCGACGGTTGGGAAACATGGCAGGCCTTTGCCGCCTTGGTGAAGTTTCCTTCACGGACGATCGCAAGGAAGTAGCGGATCTGATGAATTTCCATAGGTAAAAACTATGAGAGCTATAAGAAACAAGTATTTTACCTATTGGTCAAGTGCGGCGATAGTGAACGCAACTTATAAACGCTATGAACAACACGAACACCACCACCATCCTCGCAGCCGGTGCCGCCATGGTCCTCCTGCTCGGCGCACTTGCTCTGGCCGTCCGGCTGACGGGATTTTCAACCTACGAAATGGCATTCGCCTTCCTCATCCTGGCTGCCCTCGGAAGCCTCGGGATCTCCGAGTTCCGAACCGGTGCTCCACGCCGGGGGGTGCGGGTCAGCCTGCACCGTCTTCCCCGCCAAAGCTTCTGGGTCTGACCGAAATCGCCCAGGCGAGTCGTAAACACCCTGTAAAAGATGACCGGAGCCGGGATTCGGATCTTGGCTTCGGCCTTTCGACTGCCGACCGGATGAGTGTGAGTAGTACCGATTCACCTCCCTCCAATCCCCTCAAGCTCGTCAGTTCTCCAGTTCAGGAGCCGCCGAGAGCCCAGGCCGCGGGCGAAGGCATCCTGCTCCTTGCCCCGGATGGCACCATTCAGTTCGTGGACCATGCCGCCGCTGACATCTTTGGCTACGAACCCGCGGCGCTTCTTGAACACCACATTCTGGAGCTTCTCGAATTTGCCATCGAAACGGATCCGGAAGGACTTCGAATTCAATGGGATCTCCTTCTGAGCAGTGCGCTCGAAACCCGGGTACCCGTGCCGGCTGCCCGTGGCGATACGGGCGCACCCCTCACCGTCCACCTCAGGATCAGTGACGCCGGCGAAGCCTATTTCGCCTCCATCCGGACCGAACCCTCCCCTTTCGCGCCCGTTCCGACGATTACGACCAACCCGCCGGTTGTCGCGCCCGACTCGGATCAGAAATGGTCCCTCCTGGTCGATGGAACCGACTTCGGCCTCTTTGACCTCAATTTCGGCTCGGGCGAGATCTACTATTCACCCGGCTGGAAGAAGATGCTCGGATTTGCCGATGACGAGCTGCCCAATGCCCAAAGCACCTGGATTGACCTGATCCACCCCGAGGACTCCGACGCGGCCCCCCATCAGTCGGTTCGCCGAAAGCCGGACGAAACCCGTCCCTTCAACCTGGAGTTCCGCATGCGCTGCCGCGACGGCGGATTCAAGTGGCTGCAGAGCCGGGGCATCCAGCAGTTTGATGCGGATGGAAAACTCAATCGGGTGATCGGAATCCATCTGGATATCCAGGAGCGCAAGGAGATCGAGGAGGAGAGCATCCAGAACGAGGATCGTTTCTTCACCTTCCTCAACCACTCGGATCGCGGGTTCTTCGACCTCGATTTCCTGGAAGGCACCGCGTTCTATTCATCGGTCTGGCGCAAACAGCTGGGCTACTCCGACCAGGAGCTCGACCCGACTCCCAAAGGATTCCTCGAGTTGCTGCCCCCGGGGGACGCCGCAGCCGGTCTTGACTCCTTCTTCGGCGACCCCGAATTGAACCGTCCCACGCTCAGCCGTCGCTATCGGCTCAAGCACAAGGACGGCCACTGGGAGAATCTTGAGGCCAGCCTGATCCGCGTCACCAACAGGAACAAGGACCTCGTCCGCGTCATTGGTCTTCAAATACAGCCGGGCAAGAGCGGAGGTGACTCCGATCACACCACGGCCTCCGCTCCCTTGACCGCCGCCCTCGACGCGGTGGCCGAAGGAGTCATCGTGACCGACTCAAAGGGGAGGATTCTTCTGGCCAATCGAAAAGCCGAAGTTCTGACCGGGGTGCCGCCGGGCACCGCGCGGGGGCAGGAACTCGAGAAGGTATTCCACTGCATCCGCATCGCCAACCGGGAGCGGGTCGATGGCATGGTCGACCATGTCTTGACCTCGCGGGAGTCCATCCCGCTCAGCGATCAGTTCGCCCTCGAACAACCGGACGGGACCGATCGCCCCATCCTCCTGAGCTGCCAGATGATCAACGACGAGGCTTCCGATCTTTTCGGAGCCGCCCTCATTTTCCGGGATCCCGGCGAGATGGGCAAGACCCCCGAGGAGATCATCACCTGCAACCGGATGGAGGCGCTGGGAACGATGGCGGCCGGCATTGCCCACGATTTCAATATGATCATGGCCGGAATCCTCGGCGGCATCTCTCTCGCCAAGGACAAGAAAGAGCTCGAGCCCCTCGACGCAGCCGAGAAGGGTTGCCTGCGGGCGCGCGAATTGACCCGGCAGATGCTTTCCTTCGCCAAGGCCGGCAACGTCGGCAAGAAGGTCCAGCGGCTCGACCGCCTGATCCGGGACTGTGTCGCCCTGGCCACCTCGGGAACCAGCAAGAAAGTCGCCAGCTACGTGCCGAACGATCTGAAAACGGCCCGGGTCGACGCCGCCCAGATCTCCCAGGTCGTCCAGAACCTCATCCTCAACGCGCTCCAGGCGACCAAGGAAGGCGATCGGATCGAGATCGGTGCGGAGAACGTCGTCCTCACCGACAGGGAAATCAAAGATCTCCCGGGAGGGGAATACATCCGGGTCGCCGTCGGCGATACCGGCGACGGCATCCCCGCCGAAAACATGGACCGGATCTTCAACCCGTTCTTCACCACAAAAGAACGGGCCACCGGGCTCGGACTCGCCATGGTCAAAACCATCATTGAGAAGCACGAGGGTGCCGTGCGGGTCGAATCAACCGAGGGCCGCGGTGCGGTCTTCTCGCTTTACCTCCCCGTGGTCGAGGAAAGCGCCGCGGAGCAGGCGGATGAAAAGCTGGCCGTCAAATTCGGAACCGGACGCATCCTCGTCATGGATGACGACCAGGACATCTGCGAAGTCGCCGCGGGCATGCTCGAAATCCTCGGCTACGAATGCGAAGTCGCCAAGAACGGTGAGGAGGCGATCGCGATGTATCGGAAATACCACAACGTCAGCCGCCCCTACGATGCCGTCATCCTCGACCTGACCATCGTCGGCGGGATGGGTGGCGAAGAGGCTCTCCGACAGCTCAAGAGCATTGATGAGAACGTCAGGGCCATTGTCTCCAGCGGCTACAACACCGATGAAACCGAGGCCGATTACCTGGCCAAGGGATTCACCGGAGTCCTCTCCAAGCCCTACCGTTCCGCCGACCTCGGCCGGGTGCTCAAATCGGTCCTGGGATAACCCGCACAACGTTCGTGACGGGCTGACCGAGTGTCCGATGGGAATCCGCGATCCCCTCGTGACAGTCGGACTGTCCGGCTATCGGCTGGGCGTGATAAACCTGATCGGGAGCAAGGGTCGAGCCGGACCCCGCAACCATCAAACAAACCGTAGTGCACTAGAATGGCGCTCAGGTAAGGGTGCTTGTCGTTGTTTAGTCTCGGACAACCGTTGCGGCTGGCCGGGGACGTCCAGCCCTGCCACGGATGCTCTGATTTCAGTTGGTCGGGCGAGGGCCTCCGGACCTGCCGTCGAAGAGCAGTCAACACCTCGTTGGCTGATCCGACTCTTTCGCTGACTATTAATAAGCGTCATTCTAGTGCACTACGGTTTGTTTATCATCCGGAAACAAACCCGTCTATGCTACGTATTGTTTTGGCGTTTCTCCCCACGACGCCACCCGTCATCGGATCGGCCCCGGGCGCCGGGCGGACGGCCGGCCGCACCTTCCGCTCCCGACGATCGGTAAGAACAGGACGCAAGTCGGGGTCTTCACGGCTCTTCCCTGGGTCAACTAGAAGAAATCCGGCAGGAGAGACCGGATGACCGGAAGGGCCAGGCCCGCCAGGTCCGGGTTGGCGAACCCGATCCACGACACCGCTTCCGTCGTGTTCAAACCGGGTCTGAGCGGACCACCGTCCGGCCCGACCACCATGCCGCCCATCTCTTCCAGAATAAGGGAGGTGCAGATGTCATAGGGATGACAGACCATCCGCCCCTTCAATCCGAGGCGACGGAAGGCGAGAGGTCGCAGGTCTCCGACCATCCGATCGTGCCCGGCCATCAACTCATAGAGCTGTCCGCCGGTGGAGATGTACTGGTCTTCGAAAACCTGGGAGAATGGCCCAACCTTTTCGGAGAGAACGCGCCAGAATTCCTCTTCAAAGGCGGCCAACAGGGCTTTGCCCTCGGGCAGGAACCGCGCAAAGGTGGCAAAGCCGTGCTCAAAGCTCCGCGATTCGGAACGCCGCAGGCGAGCCGGCTTGCGTCCGCCCCGGACAAGATCGTGGGTCATCGCCCGAACCCCGGTTTCACCCCCGCCCCGGAGGGCCGAGACCTGGTCGGACCGCCATTGACGCGTTGTCGGAACCTCGGTCATGACGGCCACGAGAATCCCATCAAGCATCGTCGCCTCACCACGCCAGATGGCCACTCCCGTGAGGATCCAGGCGGGCCGTTTGTCGTGAATCAGTCCGCGGGTCCCATCAATCGGATCAATGATGACCTTGAGTCGCGGACTGGTTCCGGCTGCGCTCAACGGCACGATTCGCCGTTCCGAGTCCTCAAGGCCTTCCATGACCAGCTCCGCTGCCAGAGCCGGCGGCCAGTTGGCATCGAACCAGTCAAGGACGCTCTCCTCGCTGATTCGATCTATCCGGTAAATCGTGTCGGCCGCCATCACCGCGGCCACTTCCCCCATTTCGTCCGGGTGATGCATTTTTCTCGTCTCCAGGATCCGGTCCCGCAGATGAACCTGAAACGATTCCAGAAGATCCCGGACAGCCTCCAGATCCAGGCCCGACAATTCCGACTCACTGGTTTCGCGCATCGGGAATCAGCCCCGGCTACTTGCCGTCCTGAGCCGTGTCGGCGGTGCCGATGTCTGCCCGATCAGGACACGCCCGGAAACCAGATTATGACGCCGTGGGGCCGACGGATGCTCGATGCGCCCCCGAAGGCGGATGACGGCCGAGCCGCCCATGTCTTCATAAGGGACGATCACAGTGGTCAGAACCGGCGAGCCTGAAGGGCGCGCAATCCCGTCAAAACCGGTGACCGAACAATCCTCCGGCACCCGCAGTCCGTATTTCTCGAGCGCGGAAATCAGATGATAGGCCTGATGATCGGCCGCGCAGACCCATGCGGTCACTCCCTTCTCACGGACCAGGCGTGCCACCCGTTCTGCCGCCTCCACTTCTCCGCACCGGTCACTCGGTCGGATATTAATCGCCCATTCCGGGCTGTAGGTCAGATCTTGCCTGAGGAGACTTTCGGCATAGGCACCAAACCGACGGTAAGCCCAGGGAGTCTCGATCCCGTAACGCCAGGTCAGGAATCCGATCCGCCGGTGCCCGATGCTGTTCAGGTGCTGGACCAGGCTGTGGATGCCCGCAGCCTGATCGGTATCGATGCAATCAATACCGAATTCCCCATAATCCTCGATCACCGAAACCGCCATCAACCGCTTGGCAAGGATGCCGACCGCTTCCCGCTCGAAAGGATAGATGAGGATGGCACCGTTCCAGTGACCGGCCCGGATCCGCTGAAGTAGCCTGCAATTGCGCTCACTCAGGTCGAGCCGGGCGGGATCCACGTAGGTCACGTCGAGGGAGATCCGGTCGGTCGCCGCCCGTTCACTGATCCCCCTGAGCATGGCCTGGGACGTCATCGCCGTCTCGGAATAGTGCTTCGGCGTTCCAATGAGGACCCCGACCGTGGTGGTTCGCAGCCTTTCCCGGGCCCGACCCGATCGGGGCACCGCATACCGGTAGCCCAGTTCCTCGGCCAAAGCCAGCACCCGGGCCCGGGTCTCCGGATTGATGGCCGGATGATTGGAAAACGAACGGGAAACCGTCGTTCGGGATATCCCGAGGCGTTGCGCGAGATCCTCCTGATTGATCTTCATTTGCCGGTGAAACCGGACTCCTGCTGACCGGTCGGGAACAAGGATGTCAATCCTGCACAATTATGCACGAAAATTCGATCAGCACGATGTCCACGCGATTCGGCAGGGAAGACTTTCCACCTCGATCAAACCTGGCTGCCCTTCGAATCGAGGCGTAAAGCCTTTTCTAGAAGCGTGACCTACGCAATGGCAGGGACCTCGTTGGGTTCTATTCCCGCTTCAGGTCCCGGGTCATCAACTTCTCGATGGCGGCATCAGGCCGCAATCCTTCGTAGAGGATGGCATGGACCTGATTGAGAATGGGGGCCTGCAGCTGACGTTCCCGGCAGAGCTGATGAAATGAAGCCGTCGTGCGGTAGCCTTCGACCACCGTCTTGCGGTGATCCATCAGCTGGCCGGAGTCGATCCGCGACCGATCTGAAAGCCGAAGTCCCGGTTGCGACTCCAGACGCCACAGCAGGTGGCGACGAGATCCCCGAATCCGCTCAACCCATAAAAAGTCTCAGTGATGGCGCCGAGGGCGGTGCCAACCCGGACCATCTCCGCCAATGCCCGCGTGAGCAGGGCCGCCCGTGCGTTGTCGCCCAGTTCCAACCCGTCGCAACAACCCGCGGCGATCGCGTAGACGTTCTTGAGGCAGGCCCCCAACTCGACTCCGATCGGGTCGTCACTGAGGTAGACCCGCAGTGCAGGTCCGCTCAAGGCCGCCTGGAGCGATGTCAGGTCAGGTAATCCCTCGGCTGCCGCCAGAACCATCGCGGTCGGCTTGCCCACGGCCACATCCTCGGCGCGGGTCGGTCCGCTCAAGGCGATCGGTGCCAATCCCGGCAATTCCTCCGCAATCACCTCCAGGGGCCGCCGGTGCGTATCCAGTTCAAGACCCTTGCTCAGGCTGACCGCCGCCCACAGTCGCGTGGAGCTCTCCCGCACCCCGGCAATCCTGCGGCACCACTCCCGAAGTCCGTGGGATGGCGAGGCCAGGACGACAACCTCGGCCTCCATCAGCGCGGGTTTGATCTCGCATCCGATCTGAAGACTCGGCGGCAGATCGACCCCGGGGAGATAATCCGCATTCTCATGCTCGCTCGCGATGCGGGTCGCCAGGTCAAGCCGCCGACCAACCAGGGTCACCGAGTGTCCCAGACGAACCAGATGCAGGGCAAAAGCGGTGCCCCAGGCCCCTGCGCCGATCACACAGAAATTCATGCGTGGAATCCTAACCCACCCCTATGGCGGATCGACACCAAAAATGGAGCGGACATCGGCCGCATAGGCGGCGAGAGCCTCCCGGGTCGCCTTGCCCAGATCGGCGTAGACCTTGGCAAAGGATGGAACCGGACCGGAGCCGAGCCCCAGCAGGTCGGTCACCACCCGGATCTGGCCGTCGCAACGGTCGCCGGAACCGATCCCGATCAGCGGAATCGAGAGCGCGTCGCGGATCGTTCCCGCTGTTTCCGGGTCAATCATTTCTCCAACGACGGCAAAAGCACCGGCCTCCTCGAGCGCCCGCGCATCCGCCAGCAACCGCTCCTTCTCATCAAGATTCTTTCCAAAGCGGCGGTAGCTGCCCAGATCATTGATCCGCTGCGGCAGCAGTCCGATATGCCCGAGGACCGGAATCCCCGCCGCCACCAGATTGGCGACCGAGCGGGCGATACCCAGTCCGCCCTCGAGCTTTACCGCGTCCACGCCGGTCTCCTGGATCAGGCGGCGGCAAGAGTCGAGGAGGTGATCCATGCTGTAGCGGGCCTCCGCGAAGGGAAGATCGGCCACCACGACGGCCTTGGGCTGAGCCCGGACGACGGCGGCCGAGTGGTGCACGATCATGTCGAGGGTGACCGGCACCGTGCTGGGGAAACCAAGCACGGCATTCCCGACCGAGTCCCCGACCAGAATCAGATCCACACCCGCCTCCGAGGCATGCCGGGCCCCGTTGGTGTCATAGGCAGTGATCGCCACAACCTGCTGCCGGCCCTTCATCCGACGGATCTGCTGCACCGTATTGCGTCCTGCCATGCCCTTCATCCATGCAGAAGATCCCCCCGATCGCAATTCAAGTCGAACCACCAATTGGATCAGGATTGCTAATCTGATGTTTCAACTCATCATGGTTCTCCTTATGACTCTCTTCTGTCGGGTCGGCAGATCAGACCGGTCAGGTCGAGAACCAACCAAACCAAAGCGCTCCTCCGGTCCGCTTCTTTCCTTTCTGGCAGTGTGGATCGGCACGGTCGCGATCCCCGCGACATTTGGCGTCATTCCGACCGAGATCATCATTCTGAAGAATTCGGTGGCCGAACAGATCCAACCCGACGCGGTGGAACCAGCTGCCGCCGCCTTCGCCATCGAGGTCACTCTGGATGATTCCGCCCCGCTCGGCCGGGCCACCTTCTCCAAGGGATCCATTTCCGAACAATTGACCCGGGACGATCCTTTCAATCTCTCGTTCCATGAGGAATTTGCGAGTTTCGCCGCCTTGGAATCAAAATTCACGGCCGGCACCTACAATCTGGTCTTCAGCGGCGGCGTCGAGGGAAGCTATCCCTTCACTTTGCAGTCCGGACAGGCGCCGTCGATGCCGCGGATCACCAATTTCACCTCCCTCCGATCAGTCACTCAGCCGGAGAATGTCCTCATTCAATGGTCCCGAAGCGGCGCGCAGACCGATGACATCCTCGTTCTGCTCGTCTTCGATGCGTCGGACAGCCTTGTCTATCAATCGCCGCTTCCCGATGAGCCGGGCGGCCTCGGCGCCTTCTCCACCCAGGTCCGGGCCACACTTCCGGCCGGCCAGTTATTGACCGGTATCCTGACCGTCCTTCGGATCGACGACATTCAATTCTACAACAGCCTGCAGACCGCCGTCGGCACCGGTCAATCGGCCATCCTCACATTTTCCATCGACACCCGGATCAACCCGAATGTGCCGCCGCAGATCCTGGATGGTCCGATTGACCAGAATCTCGAGGTGGGACAGTCGTTCATCCTGGGCGTAACGATCAATCAAGATGCCGGACAGCCGCTCTCCTACCAATGGTACCGTGGAGATGACCCGGTTCAGGATGGCGATGCCGACGATTCCACATTCACGGTCGGCCGATGTGGTTTCGCCGACGCCGGCGACTACAGGGTCCAGGTTTCGAACACCGCCGGCAGCGCGCTCAGCCCGTATGCCCGGGTCACCGTCAATCCCCGCCCCGCCCCCACCATCACGCAGCAACCGATGGACCTGCACCTCCTCGGAGATCAAACAGCCGTACTCGGGATCTTGCTGGATCGGACAGACGGGGTCAGCTATCAATGGCAGCGCGACGGTATTCCTATTGCGGGCGGCACACGCAGTTCGATTGATCTGACAAGCGACGGACTGCTCGGGCTTACCGGCGATTTCAACGTCGTGATCTCATGGGACGGGCAGTCGATCCTGAGCGACACCGCCCACCTGACCTCCGATCCCGATGCCATGAGTCCACCGGCGGTCGACGACCGCCTCACCAATCTCTCTCTGCGCGCACGGGTCGGGAGTGGGCCGACCGGGTTGATCGTCGGCTTCGTCCTCGGAGGTGACTTACCCAAGCGGATTCTCATGCGGGCAGTCGGTCCCGGTCTGGTGCCATTCGGCATCCACCCGGCCCTCCAGGATCCTGTTCTCGACCTGAGACAGAACGGAATCCGCCTGACTTCCAACAATGACTTCGCCCAGTACGAGGATCCCTCGGAAATCACCCGGGCCGGTGACCTGGTCGGCGCGTTTCCACTTCAATCCGGATCCAGGGATGCCGTCCTGCTCTCGACGGTCCGGCCGGGCATATACACCGCCAGGATCCGCAGCAACGACGATACCGCCGGCGTCGCGCTGGCTGAACTCTTCGAGGCGGACCGACTCGGTACAGTCCTCCAGAATCTCTCCGCTCGAGCCTACGTCGGTGCCGGTGCGGATGTCCTGATCCCGGGATTCGTTACGCAGGGCAGTCAATCACAGACGTTTCTCATCCGGGCCATCGGTCCCGGACTCGAGGCCTATGGCGTCCAGGGCTATCTCGCCGATCCCCGGATATCGCTCAGGAACGACCAACCCGATCCGCTGGCCGCAAACGACAATTGGCATGATGCACCCGATCCGGCCGGAATTGCGTCGGTTGCGCAAAGAGTCGGTGCCTTCGCCCTGGAGCCGGACAGCCTCGACGCCGCCCTTCTCGTCACCCTCGAACCCGGAGTCTATAGCGTGGTGGCCTCCGGAGTCGGAGGCACGACCGGGATCGCCCTGATCGAGGTCTACGCGGTGCCCGAGGACTGATCCGTTCAGATAACCGCGACCTCATTTGCGAGGATCTGATCCATCGACTGACGGCGGCGGATGACGACCGGTTCGCCCGATTCGCGGATGAGCACCTCGGGCGCTTCCGGGAAGGAATTGTAATTCTTGGTCGACATCGCGGCACAGTAGGCACCGGCCCCGTCGATCACCAGGAGGTCGCCGATCCGCGCCTCGGTCAGCGTGCGGGCTTCCAGAACCGAGGGATCCCCGTCCCGGGTCGTCAGGAGGTCGCCTGATTCACAGCAATGACCGACCGCGATATAGCTGCCCTGACCCCGCGGCCCGGAGCCCTCCGCGGGAACCACCGTCATCGGGTGCCGGGACCCGTAGAGCGAAGGCCGGGTCACCTCGGTCATCCCGGTATCGAGCTTGAGGAAGACGTATCCATCGGCCCCGGTCGTGGTCATGTCCTGGATCGTGGTCAGGACGGCACCGGCGTTGGCCGTCAGGAAGGTCCCCGGTTCGATCTCAAAATGCAGTCTCCGCCCGGTCTCGGACGCAAACGCCTCAAGCAGCTCGCGAACCGGCTGACCCACCTTCTGAAGATCGGTCGCCTTTTCGTCCGGCATCCGGGCCACCTTGAACCCCCCGCCGAGGTTGAGGACGGTCACCGACGGGAAGCGGCGGACCTGATCGAGAGTGAGGGAAGCGGCCCGGACCCAGACTTCCGGGTCGCTGCCGCTTCCGATGTGGGAATGGATCCGAACCACCTTCAACCGGTGCCGCCTGAGGATTTCATCGGCCTGGTCGAGCAATTCGAACCAGATGCCGAAGCTGGAGGCCGGGCCCCCGACGTTGGTCTTGGTTGTCCCCCCGGATCCGAGACCGGGATTGACCCGCAGACCGATCTCGGCCCCCGGGAAAGCCCGGCCATACCGGTCGATCTGGTCGAGCGAACAGGCATTGACCTTGAGCCCCTTCCGGACCCAGTCCTCGAATCCGCCACCGAGTTCCTGGGTGCTCAGGCTGATCTTCCCGGCAGCCACCCCGGCACGAACCGCCCGCTCCACCTCCCAGACCGAACTCGCGTCGACCTGCAGGCCTTCACGGGAGAAGAGGGCCATGATATTGCGGTTCGGGCAGGCTTTCATCGCATAGCGGACGGTCAGGCCAAAGGCATTGGGAAAAGCCAGGGTGCGGCGGGCCCGGTCGACCAGGGTCGCCTCGTCATAGACGTATGCCGGGGTTCCCACGAGGTCGCAAACCATCCGGGCAACGGCGGGTTCAAGGAAGCGGGCGGAGGGAATCGGACCGGTGGATGAGTGACCCATAGAGTCCGATGAGCGAATCCCCGGTAAATCCCTTGTCAATCCAAGCTTTTGGAGGTATCTTCGGCTTTACAGCGCTTTCTGTCTTGTCGATCCCTTCTTTGTCCGTATCCAGAACTCCGATTCCCCGCTTCAATGGTCCGCTACCTCGTCAACCGCTTCCGCCGCCCGACCGTCAAATCCGGTTCGCTGCTCTTTGCGGATATCTCGAGGACCCAGACCCGGAATGCCCAGTTCGTCAGTTTTCTATCCGAGAGCGGGTTTCGCAAGGTTGACCCGGGCAAGTACGAGCGGAGTCTTCGTCGTCGCCGGGTCGTCGCCCACGTTCTGCTCTGGTCGATACTGGCGGGGTTTGGCTGGGTCGTGATTGAGAGCGCTCAAGCCCTCTCATTGTTCTGATTGAACATCCTCCGCCCCTGCCGACTCCGAAAGCCGCCTTCAGAAGGCGGCTTTTGTGTTCTTGGGGCGGACAGCACGGCACCAAGGTCCCGCCCTGCAGTCAGTGGCCGTCGCGAGGCGTTGGGCAGACCACGAGGAAAACCGTCGGTTCAGCCCGCCGCGCCGACCACGGTCGAGGGCTTGGCCTTGAAGGTCTTCCGAACCGTGGCCGCCACGAAATCGCGGTTCAGTTTGCTGATGAAATCGTGGCTGATCAGCTTGGGACAAACCGCCGAACACTCGAATTGATTGGTGCAATTGCCGAAACCGGCCTCGTCCATCGCCGCCACCATGTTCAGCACCCGGGTATCCTTCTCCGCCTGGCCCTGCGGCAGCAGGTTGAGCTGGGATACCTTGGCCGACACGAAAAGCATGGCCGAGGCATTCTTGCAGGCCGCCACGCAGGCGCCGCAGCCGATGCAGGCAGCGGCGTCCATGGCCAGATCGGCGATCTCCTTGGAAATCGGAATGGCGTTGGCGTCCGGGGCGCTCCCGGTGCGGACTGAGATGTAGCCGCCGGCCTGCATGATCGTGTCGAAAGCCTTGCGATCCACGACAAGGTCCTTGACCACGGGAAAGGGATGGGCACGAAACGGCTCGACCGTGATGACGTCGCCGTCCCTGAAGCTGCGCATGTAGGTCTGGCAGGTCGCCACGCCCTGGTGGGGTCCGTGCGGCTTGCCGTCGATCACCAGCGAACAGGTGCCACAGATGCCTTCGCGACAATCGTGATCGAAAGCGATCGGTTCGTCACCGGAGTCCGTCAGGTTCTCGTTGACGACATCGAGCATTTCGAGAAACGACATGTTCTCGTTCAGATCGGGGGTCTGGTAGACCTTGAACTCGCCGCTCTGCCCCGAATTCTTCTGCCGCCATACTTTGAGCTTAACTTTCATCTCTCGAAAATCCTCTGTGCCTTATTTATAGGAACGGGTGGCCATCTTGACCTCTTCGTAAACGAGATCCTCCTTGTACACCTTGGGGGCGGCGCCTTCACCCTCATGGTGCCAGGCCGCGACATACCCGAATTCTTCATCGTTGCGGAGCGCCTCTCCTTCCTCGGTCTGGTGTTCCTCGCGGAAATGACCCCCACAGGATTCCTCGCGCTCGAGCGCATCCCGGCACATCAGCTCGCCCAACTCGATGAAGTCGGCGATCCGGCCGGCACGTTCGAGTGACTGGTTGAGTTCCGACCCGGTGCCAGGAACATTGATCTCTTTCCAGAACCGCTCCCGCAACTGCGGGATCTGCTTGAGCGCTTCCTCGAGGCCCGCCTTGTTGCGGGCCATCCCGCAATAATGCCACATGATCCTGCCGAGTTCCTTGTGGAAGGAATCGGCCGATTTGGAGCCCTTATTGCCGAGAAGGGTCTTCGTCCGATTGGAGACTGCTTCCTCGGCTGCCACGAATTCGGCGTGATCGGTCGTCGGTCGCGGTTTCCTGATCGAGGACAGGTAATTGCCGATCGTGTAGGGAATGACGAAATAGCCGTCCGCCAGCCCCTGCATGAGGGCGCTCGCCCCAAGACGATTGGCTCCATGATCGGAGAAATTGGCTTCACCGAGCACGAAAAGACCCGGCAGGTTGCTCATCAGGTTGTAGTCCACCCAGAGTCCGCCCATGGTGTAGTGAACGGCCGGGAAGATCCGCATGGGGACCTGATAGGCGTCCTCATCCGTGATCTCCTTGTAGATGTCGAAAAGGTTTCCGTACCGCTCCCGAATCGTGCCTTCGCCCAGGCGGTTGATCGCATCTGCGAAATCGAGATAGACACCGAGGCCGGTCTCACCCACCCCGCGACCTTCGTCACAGACCCGCTTGGCCGCCCGCGACGAGATATCACGCGGAGCCAGATTGCCAAAGGCCGGATACATCCGTTCGAGATAATAATCGCGCTCTTCCTCCGGGATCTCACCCGGTGCCCGCTTGTCCCCGACTTTCTTGGGAACCCAGATGCGACCGTCATTCCGCAGGGATTCCGACATCAGGGTCAGCTTGGACTGGTAATCGCCGGAAACCGGAATGCAGGTCGGGTGGATCTGGGTGTAGCAGGGATTGGCAAAACAGGCGCCCTTCTTGTAGGCCCGCCAGATCGCACTCGCATTCGAGCCCCGCGCGTAAGTCGAGAGATTGAAGACATTGCCGTAGCCCCCGGTTGCCAGAACGACGGCATCGGCCGCATGACGGGTCAACTTGCCGGTCTGCAGATTGCGGACGATGATGCCCTTGGCCTGACCGTCGATCACGACCAGGTCGAGCATCTCGGAGTGGGTGTGCATCTCAACCGCCCCAAGCCCGATCTGGCGTGACAGGGCGGAATACGCACCGAGGAGAAGCTGCTGACCGGTCTGGCCCCGGGCATAGAAGGTCCGGGACACCTGGGCACCGCCGAAGGAGCGGTTGGCGAGGAGCCCTCCGTATTCACGGGCAAAGGGCACCCCCTGGGCGACGCATTGATCGATGATCTTGACGCTGACCTGGGCAAGACGGTGAACATTGGCTTCCCGCGAACGGAAATCGCCACCCTTGATCGTGTCGTAGAAGAGCCGGTAGACACTGTCTCCGTCGTTCTGGTAGTTCTTAGCGGCATTGATGCCACCCTGGGCCGCGATGCTGTGGGCCCGGCGCGGGCTGTCATGGAAAACAAAGCATTTCACCTTGTAGCCCAACTCGGCCAGAGTCGCCGCGGCAGAACCGCCCGCCAGGCCGGCGCCCACCACAATGATCTCGTACTTGCGCTTGTTGTTCGGGCTGACCAACTTGCTCTCAATGATGTGGTGGTCCCACTTCTGATCGAGGGGACCGGATGGAATCTTGGAATCTAGGTTCATCGATGCTCCTGTCGGTTGGTCGCTCAAAGTGGGAGTCTGTCACTCAGGACAAACATGCAATACAGGGGGATGGCGGCATTCCCCAGGAAGTAGGCCCAGGCGAAGAGCACGGAAAGCTTGTCGAGGAATCCGCCCCACGACTGGGTCTTCAAGCCGAGGGACTGAAAGAGACTGCTCAGCCCATGGCTCAGATGCATGCTGAGCAGGCCGATCGAGAGGATGTAAAACGCGGAAACGACGGGATTGGCAAACGCCACCACCATCATCTTCCAGACATCCCGCACCTCGGTGCCATCGGCCAACAAAGTCGTCCACCCGTTGTATTCGGGATGAGTCACCCGCAGAGTGAAATGAGCCAGATGGAAAAGCAGGAAACCCAGGACGATGAACCCGCTCCACCGCATCGTCCGCGACGCGTAACTGGCCTGGATGGTGTGATTGACCGCATAATTGTCCGGCCGCGCCTTTCGATTCTCAATGGTCAGCACCACGGCCGACCAGACGTGGAGCACGACCATGAGCAGGAGAAAGCCACGGACGGCCCAGAGCGCGCCTCCCAGACCCTGAAGAAAATGGGCATAATGATTGATCGCCTCCGGCGGCCCGAAGATCTGCAGGTTGCCGACCAGGTGGCCGATGACGAACCCGATCAGAACGACCCCCGAGACGGCCATGATCACCTTCTTACCGATCGAGGTTCCAAAGAGTGCGTTGAGCAAATTCATCGACAGTTCAAATGGATTGGAATCTCCGGCCGGCTCCTGGGGAGCGAGGCGCTCCCGGTCTGCCTGACACGGCTCCGCCGAGGACATAAGATTCCTTTGCCACGGTCAATGCATTATCTCGCCTTATAAGCGGATCTAACCCACTTCAGAAGAAGAGGTTTCCCACAGACTTTCTCCCCTCGCCACGGCCACTCCCGACCGGCCCGCCCCTCAGTTCCGCGCGGCCGCTTTCAGCAGGGTGAACTTCCCGCTCGCGGCGGGCCGAATCAGTCGACGCCGGTAGACATTCACCCGGACGTCCCCGCCAAGCGCAGAGACCAGGAGGCTCTCAAGATTCTCCGGAGCAGGGTGTTCCGACACGAACTCGAAATTCCAACGCTGTTCGGAGACCTGGGTCAGGCAATAGTGCCAGCACTCGAATTCCGTCGGAATGACCGCGTCGATCGCCGAAACCGTCACCAATCGACCACCATTGGCAAAGACCAGGTCGCGCTCCCGCCCCAACAAACGGTATCCGTGCGGAAGACTTTCCACCACATCACCCGTTCGGTAACGCAGCAACGGCATGGCTTCCCGACCGCGGGTGGTTGCGATGACCGTATAGACACCGGGCAGATCCTCCCGAAACGGTTCCAGTTCGATGAACGCATTGGCATCAATCGCCTGGGAATTGTCCTGGAAGGCGTCTCCGATAAAGAGGTAGCCCGCCTCGGTCGAACCGTAGAGGTCGATCTGGGGAACAGGAAAGGCCCGGGAGATCCGACGCCCATGCACCTGACTGGCTTTGCCATAGGTCAGGATGACAGCCTTGAGGCTTGGAAGAGAGACCTTCCGGTGGATCATGGCGCGGGCCAGGAGGGACAGATAAACCGGCTCGCCCTCCAGCAGGTCGGGTTTGACCGCCACCAGTTCGATGGCGATCCGATCCCATTCGGCCTCACTGAAACAGAAGGGATCACTCGAAAGATTCAGATAGACCGTCCCATCGACATAACGATTGGGAAAAGGAAAATCCTCGTAGGGACAGAGGTTGCTGGAGCAATTGACCGGAGCCAGGACCGCCTTGCGAACCGTCCCGGTGGCGAACGACCTGAGCAGGGGGTGTGCCTCATAGGCGCGGCGGGTCTGGGCATCCCACCAACCGCGCTCCATGATCACCGTCATCGGCGCGGCCGTCGTTCCGGAGGTCGTCTCCGACTCGAGCGCGCGGGTCCGGACCGCCTGCTCAACCTCCCCGCAATCCTGGAAAAAGGCGCAATGCCCGTCCTCCACGATGTCCTGTTTGGTCAGTAGAGGAATCTCCTGAAAACAGGACCACCGAAGTCGGTCCGGGTGAATGGGGAAACGTCGCCCGTAGTAAGGACTGCGCCGGTAAATCGTCCGGACCTCGGCCTCCAGAACTCCGGGTATGGCGGCATCCGCCGATCCGTCAAAATCCAGCCCGGCATTCGCAAATCGTTTTTTCAAGGAGGTTTCCACGCTCAACCCATCACCAAACGAAGACCCGGTCACATGTCAAACGACCGGGCCCTTCACCTTCCGGAACGGTTCATAAAGAAGCAGGGCATTCAACGTCAACGCGTGGGTGATCCGGCCCGCCCACGCCATCGCGTAGACTTCATCCACCGTCGGCAGATGCACCTTCAATTCTTCATTCTCATCCCAATCGGTCTCCACCAGCCTCTCGGCATCCTCAATCAAGACAATATGACAGGTATTGGATTGGATGGCCGGATTGGGATGCACCGAACCCAGGAGGCGGGATCGCCGACCCACGTATCCGGTCTCCTCGCTCAATTCCCGCTGGGCCGCCGTCAGAGGATCCTCCCCCAGGTCCATAACCCCACCCGTCACTTCAAGGGACAACGACTCCGTTCCATACCGGAATTGCTCCACCATGACCATCCGGCCATCGGACGTCACGGCCACGGTATTGACCCAGTTCGACGTATCCAGCACGTAGAAATCGGCTTCGCTTCCCCGCTTCGGATGACGGCACCGCTTGCGAATGACCGAAAAGATCCGGCAGGAGGTCTCCTCCGTGCGGGAAAGCGTTTCCCAAGCCGCCGGGTGAGCGCCTTCCCCCCTGCGGACAGCATCGCCCATGGGATCAACCATGTCCGGATCCGCTTCCTTGGAAGTCCCGTGGGAGATCAATCAGGAATCCGATGGAATCACGATCTTCTGGCCAATCTTCAGACGCCTGGGGTCCACCCCGGGATTGGCCTGCTCGATAGCCTGGACGGGGACCCCGAACTGACCCGACAACCGGGCAAAGGTATCACCGGCCTTGATCGTGTAAGTGTTGTTCGGACCCAAGGCCGTGGCGGGAGCCGCGGCCGCGGACGAAGCGGACCCACTCGGGCCGGACGCGGCCGGGCTCGCGGAGGCAGAACTCGATGCAGCCGATTCCGGCGGGCCGGAGGAACCGCGCCCATGGATACTGGCGATTCGATCCGAGGCTTCCTTTGCATCAATCGTCGCCCGGTTCACACTGGTTCGCAGGGTGGCCAGTTCCTTGCTCACATTGTCAAAGGCCCGTTGGGTATCCGAGCTGATCGTAGCCAGACGGCTGACCGCCTTTTCCGAGTCGGATGCCGCCTTGCGGGCGGACGTCTCGATCGTATCCAGACGGGCTGCCAGACTGCCCACGTCGCCCATCTCGCTCTTCAGGGCCGAAAGGCTGCGCAAAGCGATGATACCGAGAATCAGGCTGATCACCGCCAGGAGACAGGCGGCAATGACCAGGTACGAACCATTCTTCGAGGGAGTATCCATAACCGAATATCATTGTTTCCGTTGGTCCTACGAAAGCAAGCACAAGTGCAAGCACCTGCGAGACTTCCGCAAGACGGGGTCGGGCTGGCGCCGAATCCGGGACATCGGGCAACGATTCCGATCGTTCTCCGGATCGGAACGGAACTTCCTTCTTCTCAATACCAGGGAGGAGACTCATGATCCCGCCCCAGGTGACTCCACGCGAACGCTTCCATGCCGTGATGGCTTTCCAGCCGGTCGACCGATTGCCCCTCCTCGAGTGGGCCGGTTGGTGGACGGAGACCATCGATCGTTGGCACGGCGAGGGTCTGGACCCCGCCCTGACCGACCGCTACGCCATCCTCGAGCATTTCGGGCTCGAATGCTACAAGCAGGGATGGTTCCGGGCGGTGCATCCGGATGGGCCCAAACCTCCTTCCCACGGCGCCGGGCTGCTGACCGGCGAGGGTTCGTTCACCGCGAAATACGACGCCCTTCAAACCCATCTCTTCCGGATCGAAGACCGGTGGCCGATCGACCCAGCGCTCTGGACCAGGTGGGCGGCGGAACAAGAAAAGGGCGATTCGGTCCTTTGGTTCACCGTCGACGGATTCTTCTGGCTGCCCCGAACCTTCTTCGGAATCGAGGATCATTTCTACGCCTTCTACGACGAACCCGAACTGATGCACCGGATGAACCGGGAGAACGCCGAATGGATGCTCCGGACAATCGACCGCCTCTGCGAAACCGTCACTCCGGACTTCATGACCTTCGCCGAAGACATGAGTTACAACAACGGTCCGATGCTCTCGGAGGAACTCTTCGATGAGTTCATGCTGCCCTACTACCGGATCGTCGTCCCCGCCCTGAAGGAACGGGGCATCATCCCGGTCGTCGATTCGGATGGAGACATCACCCGGGCAATCCCCTGGTTCGAAAGAGCCGGCATCGATGCCATTCTTCCACTCGAACGGCAGGCGGGGGTTGATCTCGCCACCATCCGACGGAATCACCCCCGATTCCGCTGCATCGGCCATTTCGACAAGATGGTCATGACCAAGGGCGAAGCGGCCATCCGACATGAGTTCGAACGCCTTCTGCCCGTGGCCCGTCAGGGCGGTTTCATCATCAGCTGCGATCACCAGACCCCTCCGGGTGTCTCACTCGCCGACTATCGACTCTATCTGCGACTTTTCGCCGAATACGCTGAAATGGTCGCCCCATGACCCCAGCCCGACGCAATCCGTCCCGACGGACAACAATCCTTGCTTATTGCGGTGCGTTCTTCTGCCTGGGCATCGCGTTTGCGGTTCTCGGCCCCACCCTGCCTCAGCTGGCTGAGCAGGTCGCCGTGTCCATCGGTTCCGTCAGTATCCTCTTCGTCGGGAACTCCCTGGGCTACCTGATCGGATCCTTCCTGGCGGGGCCAGTCTTCGATCGGTACCGAGGCCACCCGGTGCTGGCTGTCAACCTCGGTGTCCTCTCCGGACTGCTCATCCTCGTTCCCTTCGTTCCGAGTCTTGGCCTGCTGGTGACACTGTTCTTCGTGCTCGGCACGATGAAAGGTGCCATTGATGTCGGCGGCAACACCCTCCTGCTCTGGTTCTTCCCGGAAGCCGCCCACACCGCCATGAACGCCCTGCATGCTCTGTTCGCGGTCGGGGCCGTGGCCACCCCGTTGGTGGTGGGCCTCACGCTTTCCACCTTTGGGGGAATCGACCGCGCCTACACCCTCCTCGGAACGACCATCCTTCCTTTCGCGATCCTTTTTCTCCTCCTTCCCAGCCCGGTGGCTCCAAACACCTCCGTCAAACCGGTCGAGGGATCGAATGCGCGGGGGGACCTTATCCTTATCTGCATCTTTTTCTTTGTCTACTGCGGCATCGAGGTGGGATTTGGCGGCTGGATCACCACCTATGCGCTCAAGGCAGGATTCGAGAGCGCCTCGGGCGGTGCCTTTCTCGCATCCACCTATTGGGCGACCTTCACCGTCGGTCGGTTCGGCTCAGTCCTCGTCGCCCGATCCATGCCACCGATGCGAACCATCGCCATCGCCCTGACCCTCGCCAGTGTCAGCCTCGCTGCCATGCTGGCCTTCTCGGGCTCCCGTGAGGTCCTCTGGGCAGGGTCGGCGCTGCTCGGGCTCGCCGTGGCCCCGATCTTCCCCCAACTCCTCCTGGTCGCCGATGCCCGCCTCCACCTGCGCGGATCCACCACCCGCTGGTTTTTCGTGGGCGGCAGCATGGGATCAATCGCCATCCCCTGGACCCTCGGCCAGGGTTTCGAGCAGATCGGACCTTCGGTTCTCATGCCTGCCCTGGCGGGTATTCTGGCGGCCAATATCCTCTGTTTCCTCTTGCTCTCGGGCCGGTTGAAGAAGCCGGGGAAATCAAGTTGATCGGCCGGGCGAACCTGGCCGAGAGACCGGGAACGTCCGGCAGCATGTGAAGGAACCCATGGGAACACTCCCTAGAGCCCCAGCTTGTCCATCAGACCCTTGGTCGCCTTCTGCCTGGCCTGTTCCATCACCTGCTGCTGGGCACCCTTGAGCACCTGCTGAATCAACGGATCCAGGAGTTGCTGCGCGGCCTCCGTCGCCGTGACGCCCCCACCCTTTGTTCCGATATCTTTCAGCACCACGTCCGGAATCTTCGCGTTCAGGTCCTGACCGAGTTGCTCCGTGATCAATCGGGTCTGTGCGTTGGTGAAACGGAATTCCCTGATGACCAACTTCGGCCCTTCAGCCCCCGCCTCGCCTTCCGCCGGAGGCGTTCCGCCGCTCTCCGGGCCCATTTCGATATTCTTCAGCAGTTCCTGAAGATTGGTCCTTCCCCCTTTTTCTTCAAAGACGACCCGTGCCCCATCGATCACCACCAGGTTGACCACGACGACGTCCGACCGGATTGTCGATAGATCCAGATCCAGACTGACCTTGTCCAGTTCGAAGGCGTTTTCAGTCGCGAATCCCTCCGGATTGGCGATGACCAGACCGTTCAGACCGCCGGCCGCCGACTTCAATGAGATATCCACGGATGCCAGCGTGACCTCCGTGCCCAGCGTCTGCGTCCCCACCTTTTCAACCGCCACTTTGACGATCTTGTCGAGATTCGCCACCACCAGCGCGAAGACGATTCCAACCAAGACGACCACCGCGACCAGACTGATCAGTAGAATCTTTATTGCTTTGCTCATGATGAAAATCAGGGGTTCTCTGACATCGGGCCGCCGGCCGGAAATCCGGACCGGTCCCACGATTCCCCATTTCAATGGAAACCGGCACGTTTGGCGAACGAAAACCGGACACACCCGATCCGATCACCGCTTGGAATGGCGCCTAGTTAGGGGTGCTTGTCGTTGTTTTGTCTCGGACAACCGTTGCGGCTGGCCGGGGACGTCCAGCCCTGCCACGGATGCTCTGATTTCAGTTGGTCGGGCGAGGGCCTCCGGACCCGCCGTCGAAGAGCAGTCAACACCTCGTTGGCTGATCCGACTCTTTCGCCAACCAAGCGCCATTCATCACCGCTTGCGGTTTCGCTGGATTGGAGGCACTTATCCACCCGATCATTGCTGCCATGCCCATGCCGACTCCTGAACACTTGAGACTGGAAGAAGAAGCCCGACGTGTCCGGAACTGGAAGCGCTGGGGACCCTACCTCCCGGATCGCCAATGGGGAACCGTCCGGGAGGACTATTCCGCCGATGGATCGGCCTGGGAATCCTTTACCCACGAACAGGCGCGAAGCCGCGCCTACCGGTGGGGAGAGGACGGCCTTCTCGGACTCACCGATCGCGAATGCCGCCTCTGCTTCGCCCCGGCCCTCTGGAACGGCCGGGATCCCATCCTGAAGGAAAGGCTCTTCGGACTGACCGGACCCGAGGGGAATCACGGGGAGGATGTCAAGGAACTCTACTACCATCTGGACGCCACCCCCACCCACAGTTACGGGAAAGCACTTTACCGGTATCCACAAGAGCCATACCCCTACCAACGTCTGATCGACGAAAACCGGAACCGCGGGCTTCACGACCCCGAGTTCGAGTTGGCCGATACCGGCATTTTCGACGAGAACCGTTTCTTCGATCTGACGGTGGAGTACGCGAAGGCCGGGCCCGACGACAACCTCATCCGCCTGACCGTGGAGAACCGGGGACCCGACCCCGCCTCCCTCACGCTCTTGCCCACCGTCTGGTTCCGCAACACCTGGATCTGGGGATGTCGTCACGAGGGCTGCACTCTCAAACCCTCCATCCGAAGGGACAGCGACCATCGACTCCGTCTGCAACACCCCACTCTCGGCGGCTGGTTCTTCGAGATCGAGCCGGACTTCAGCCAGGCCAAACAGGCCTTCCTCTTCACCGAGAACGAGACCAATACCCGACTCCTCTACGGAACCGACAACTACACCCGCCATGTCAAGGATGCGTTTCACCGTTTCCTCATCCAGGGTGAAGCCGCCGCAATCAACCCGGAGGAGAGAGGGACCAAGGCGGCCGCCCACTGCCGCCTCGAACTCGAGCCCGGCGCGGAAGCCGTGATCCGCTGCCGGCTCCACTCCGGCGATGAGGCTCCGGAGCATCCTTTCGGCGACGGTTTCGACGGGATTTTCAGGCTAAGGATCGGTGAAGCGGATGCCTTTTACCGGGAAATCATCCCTCAGTCTCCGGAATCCGAAGAAGCCCGGGTTCAGCGAAGTGCCTATGCCGGACTCCTCTGGACGAAGAAATTCTACCACTATTCGGTAGCTGATTGGCTCGAGGGCGACCCGGTCACGGCCGCGCCCCCCGATCGTCGGAGATCGGGTCGCAACGCCGAGTGGCGGCACCTCTTCAATCGGGACGTGCTCTCCCTGCCGGACGGATGGGAGTACCCGTGGTTCGCCGCCTGGGATACCGCGTTCCACATGATCCCTTTCGCCCATCTCGACCCGTCATTCACCAAGGATCAACTGATCCTCTTCCTGCGGGAGTGGTATCTCCACCCCAACGGTCAGATACCGGCTTACGAGTGGGCTTTCAGCGACGTCAATCCGCCGGTGCATGCCTGGGCCTGTTGGCGCGTCTACAAAATGACGGCGGCGAAGGGTGAGCGCGACCTGTCCTTTCTCAAACGGGTCTTCCACAAGCTCCTCCTCAACTTCACCTGGTGGGTCAATCGCAAGGATCCCGACGGACGCAACATCTTCTCGGGGGGCTTTCTCGGACTCGACAATATCGGGGTTTTCGATCGCTCGAGACCCCTGCCCACCGGCGGGCACCTCGAGCAGGCGGACGGCACCGCCTGGATGGCTTTCTATTGCACCACCATGCTGGCCATGGCCCTGGAGCTGGCCGGCACGGATGAATCCTATCAGGACATTGCCTCCAAATTCTTCGAGCACTTCGTCGGCATCGCCGAAGCCATCAACACCTTCGGAGGCTCAGGATTGTGGAATGATGAGGACGGATTCTACTACGATCAGATCCACCATGACGGGCACGTCAGGCAGATCCGGGTGCGATCGATGGTCGGCCTCATCCCGCTCTTTGCCGTGGAAATCCTCGACGAGGAGTGTCTGTCCAGGGTTCCTCTCTTCAAGAAGCGGATGGATTGGTTCCTCACTCACCGTCAGGATCTCTCCCAGCTTTCCGCCTTCAGCGAAGTGTCCCGGAAGGGCGGACGCCATCTTCTCGCCATCCCCTCCCGGGATCAGCTCCAGAGAGTCCTCGCCCGGCTCTTCGACGAGGATGAGTTCCTCTCCCCTCACGGGATCCGTTCCCTTTCCCGGCATCACCGGAGCCATCCCTATCAGTTGAGCTGGGATCACCAGACCCATACCGTCGCCTACGAACCCGGCGAATCCGAAACCAGCCTGTTCGGTGGGAATTCCAACTGGCGCGGGCCTGTCTGGTTTCCGGTCAACTTCCTTCTGATCGAGGCGCTTGAACGGTACCACCATTATTTCGGCGACGCCTTCAGAGTCGAAGTACCCGCCCGTTCCGGACGATTCCTGAACCTTGCGGAGGCCGCCAACGAGATTTCACGCCGCCTGTCCCTGCTCTTTCTGCCTGCCGCCGACGGTCGACGGCCGGCTGATGGCGCTCAGGCACGAACGAATGATCCGATCCTCTTCCATGAGTACTTTCATGCGGAGACCGGAGCCGGCCTCGGGGCCAGTCACCAGACGGGCTGGACCGCGCTTGTGGCCAAATTGCTCGAGGACCAGGGTCGGCGCGGACGCGGCTAGCCCTCGATGGCGGCTTCGCGCTTCGGCAGGAAATCCCGGTAATAGGCATCGACGCAACGGGGGCAGAGTCCGTGAGATATGTCGCTGTCCGGGCAGGCCAGGGCCAGATCCGGCAGCCATTCCCAGAGCCCGGACTTCAGGCAATTGCGAACCCGCTGGCAGTGGCAACACTGGAGGACCAATCCATCCGAACTGCGATGCACTTCCGGCTGGAAACGAGAAGCCTCCGAACGTCGGATGGTCTGAAGAAGGTGATGGGTCACCAGAAGACCACTCCTGTCATGAAGCGGTTGGATCGTCTCACGGTACCAGCGGTAAACCCGCCCCGCTTCCCCTCCATAGAGGGCCCCATAGGGGCGCCCGTCTTCCAGGCATCGGTGATAGATCCGCCGGTAGTGCTCGGCATAAAAGCCCATGAAAGCCTCCAGGACCGGAAAACCCAGTCCGTAGCGACGAAGCCACTTCCGCCCGCCAGCCCGCAACGCGGCCTTTCTGTAAGCGGCGTTCATGCCCCTGATTCGGAAATCCCTATCCAGGACATAGACACTATCGAGGCTCTCCCCCAGACGGCCAAGGCGGTAGCCGAGCAGATGGTCACGAAACTCCGGGTCCACCGTGAAGGTGGAACGGTTCCCGACCCAGTTGGTCGTTCTCTTCGTCTCGATCATACTTGGCCCCAATTGCCTCCCACCGCTCATCCGACACCAAGAACCCGGTTTGGTTCTGCAACATTCCCCGCGCCTCCCGGCGCAGACCACAGCAAACACCCGAACTCCCTGAACGTCAACTCATAGGGAGCTATTCAGCCGGCTCTGGCACCGTTTCCCGGCCCGGATCCCCGGTCGGGTTGGGGATGATCCGGTGGGCTTAACCGCTCAATCATGGGTCCAGCCGCGGTCAACCGTGATGAACTGACCGGTGATATCCCTGCTTTCAGCTGAAGCGAGAAAGGCAAAAACAGGCTCCACTGATTCCGGCGTCTGCCGCCCCGGTAGGGCCTGACGTTCGTCAACACGATTGGCCACCGCCGCCTGATCAGGAAAGAGCCGACGCTCCGTTTCCGTCTGCACCGCGCCCAGATGCACTCCGTTGACCCGTATTCCCAGGGGACCCAGGTCGCGGGCCAGACCGCGGGTCAGACCCACGATCCCTCCCTTGCTCGCGATATAGTGGGCGAGATGGGGCAGACCCGTTCTGAGCGTGATGCTCCCCACGTTGAGAATAACACCGGATCCCTGCGCCTTCATGATGGGGATGACCGCCTGACAGCACCGCCAGGTTCCGTGAAGATTAACCCCCACCACCGACTCCCAATCCTCGGCCGTCATTTCATCCGCCGGCTTCCGCGGATAGATTCCCGCGTTGTTCACCCAGACGTCAATCCGGCCGAACCGCTCCATGATGGCCGCAACCGCGGACTCGACCGAGGCCGGCGACGTCACGTCCAGAGCAACCGGAAACGCCGGCTTCACTTTGTCACGGAATGCGGGGAGGTCGTAAAGCGCCGCCACCACCCGGCCCCCCCGGCGGCCAAAGCCCTGAACGAGACCAAAACCGATACCCTCGGCGGCCCCGGAAATCACACAGACAAGATCATTGAGTTCCACGCCCATTGGGTTCCTTCAGGTTCATTGGGACCGAAGTGACCCCAGGGGTCAACGCCCGGCCGCCGGCCCCGTGGTGTTCGCCCCTGCCGGATCAGTGCACCTCGACCCGGACGGATCGGGTCCGATGTCTGTCATCACCGGCAGACTCGAACCAGGCTACCCCTTCGGCCACCAGGTCGACCGTCAGCATATGAGACCCGGGCGCCAATAGCGGCAGGGTGATGGAAACAGTCTCGACCTCCCCGGGCGCCAGTCTGCGGCCGAGTGGAACTCGGGCGATATCGCGATGGATCGTGCCGTCCTTCCCCGTGCAGTCATGGACCCCAACGTAGACCTGACCGACCCCGCCTCCGTCCGACCACAGCCAATCCGCATCCCCGATGTTGGTCACCTTCAGATTCAACACGGTATTTTCACCCGCACCGAGGTCCACACGATCCGGTTCGGTCTCGATCAATCCCGCCAGACCCTCCCTCCGTCGGGAGTCCAATTCGACCGGTCCTTTCGCCAGGAAGAAGACCGTGCGGCCCTTGAGCGATCGTTTCAGCTCTCTGGCCAGCCGCCACCCGAGCAGAAGGCGACGGGGCGACCACCACGAGGAATTCACCGCGGTTCGCCAGGATGCAAGGTCCTGCCGGGCCTTGATCACGGTCTCCCACCCGGAGAATTGGAATCCAAGCCGCTCAGCGACCGGTACGATCGCATCGAGACGGACGTCGTTCTCCAGGACCACGTGATTGGCCATTTCATACTGAGACATCGGACTGCGGGAATGCAGGAATCCCGGTTCGGCAAATCCCACCACTCCACCGGTCTTCAACACCCGGAAGACTTCCCCGAGCACCTCCTCCCAATTGGGAATGTGATGCAGGGCTTCAAAACAGACGATGCGGTCAAAGGTCTCCGCCGGGTGATCGATGTTTCGACCGTCGAAGACTTCATATTCCAGTCTTCGCAGGTCGACGAATGGAAACCTCGCGTTTGCCCGCCGCCCTATATCCAGAGCTGTTGCCGATGGATCACATGCCGTCACCCGGCAACCCAACTCGTTCAGATAGCGGGACAACCAGCCGGTTCCGGCCCCCAGGTCCAACACCCGCATGCCCGGACCCAATTGCAGCCCCCTCAAGAGAAACCCCACCTCAAGCAGCAATTCACTGGCATCTTCCGGTGAGGACAGGGGCTTTCGCTCATGAAATCCGGTGTCGACGATCGATGCAAAATAACGCTCCGCACCTTCACAAATGTCCTCCGCCGTGAAGCGCTCAATGATTTCTCGGGGATCAATCACGACTCTATTGCGGGCCTCCACCCCATCGACTGGCCTATCGGTTTCATTCTCATGACAGATTCCGGACACGAGAGAGACACTTGCAGCGGTCCGGGGTCAACGTCCGTTGCGGCTACCTTACTTGAGGAGCCCGATCGGAGCATCCGGCGTCTCCGTCATGGGAAAGACACGCCCGCCCGCCTTGCGATAGGCCAGTCTTCGGAAATCGAGTGACGTCTGCCCCGGACCGTCAAAGAGCAGGCCACGGTCGGCCGCTGCTCCAAATCCGGCCCGCCAACCCATCGGGCTCTTCGCCAGGACGACCTGCGCGTTCTCCGGATCAAGATCCACCGCTTCGTAAAACGCCGGATCCGCCCCAAAGGCCGCGTTGGAGCTGATCACAATCCGCAGTTGACCCACCCTGAGGACCACGGTCCGCCCCACGCTGAAGGCGCTCCCGGTCAGAACACCACCCCGGGCGCGGTAGGAGACCGCCCCCCGGAAATCGACCGCATCCGCAGAGACCGCCACTCCCGGTCGGCCCAGAACGAACGTCGTGTCCCCCGCCTCGGCCCGCCGAACCGCTTCGGGATCGACCACCCAGAGCAGCCCCCTACCCGGAAGCCGGTCCGCCAGCGGGATCAACCGCCGCACCGCCTCGGAACTGCGTCCGTCCGACCCACCGGTCGTGGCGTCAGCCGTATCAACAAGAATCCAGCCAGGGCGCCGCTTCTGGAGCAGTGACGACTCGATCGAGCCCCAGTCTTTCAGACCGGTCACCCAGGATTTCCGCTGAGCATACCAGGCAGACGCCAAACCCAGGGCTTCAGTCTCAGCCAAGACCGGGTCCGTCCCGGTCACGACCACGCAGGAACCGAGTTCATCGATGTCGAGCCACGGCTGGACAGGAAAGAGGCTGACGTCCTCAATACCCGGCAGCTCCTCCAACCGCCGGGCCCGCGCCAGCATCCCGGCAAACCGACCCTCACCGTCGTGAGTATCGGTCGGAGGGATGAGGGCCGCCATCCGTGCAGCCACCACCTTGCGGTCGTTCCGATGGCGGAGCAGGAGTCGGGCCGCCCGCCTCCCGGTCTCGACGAAATCGGTATGCGGCATCGTCCGGTAGGCGGTGATGCCATTGGAATGGCCCATCATCCTTCGCGTGACGTTGGCATGAAGGTCGAGCGACAGGATCAGCGGGCCATCGAAACCCGCCTCCGCACGGATCATCTCAAGAAGAGCGCCTTCCACGTCGTCCTCACCGATCGCACAGGCCGCTCCGTGCAGGTGCAGGATCAATCCGTCCGCCGGCAACCCTCTGCCGATGGCGGCTCGGAACGCCTCGGTAATCGTCAACAGAGCCTCCCGGCTCAGACGCCCGGCCGGCGAACCGCAGACCGCGGCCAGGCAGGGAGCCGTTGCCCAACCCGCCCTTTCCAGCACCTCCAGGCTGCCGGTCATCTGGGACGGCGCGCCAACCGCCCATTCGCGGATCGCCGATTCTTCCGTCAACCAGGTTCCTCCCTCCACAAACGATTCCATTCCGGCCTTCTCCGGATTGAAGGTGTTGCTTTCAAAAAGAAACTGGAGGATGACCGCACGCATCAGGCCCTTGGGGTCCGGCCAAAGACCGACTCCAGCATCCCCCGCAGATAGCCGATCGCGAAAAGGTTGCCCCTGAGTCCGTATCCATCATTTGGACCCTCCTCGCCGACCAACTGCGGCACGTGGTCCGAACGAATCGCGCCGCCGTATCCGATCTCCCGATAGGCTTCGAAAACCTTCCGCATATCCGTGGGACCATTGTCCGGAAAGGTCTCCCGAAAGTGAAGCAGCACCCCTTCCACATCGCGCAGGTGAACAAAGTGAATACGCGCGCCGAAGTGGTGAACAAGGGCGGTCAGGTTCTCGCCCAGCTCCGCGAAGCAACCCTGGCAGAAGGTCAGCCCATTGACCGGACTCGGTGCAATCGCGAAAAGCCGGTCAAAGGCCTCGCGGCTGCGCATGATTCGGGAAAGCCCCCAGATCGGTGAAAGAGGTGGGTCGTCCGGATGCATGGCCAGGTTGACTCCCGCCGATTCGGCCGCCGGCACCACGCGCCGAATGAAATATTCCAGGTTGTCCCACATCTCTTCATCCGTCGTCTCGCCGAGCCCCGTCCTGAACTCCGGATCGAGACCGGCTGCATCGAAACTGCTGGTCAGGGCACCGCCGCGCTCCCTCGTCACGGTCGAGGTCCGGACGACCATGGCATCATCGAGGATCTGCGGCATGAAATTGTAGCAAAGCGTCCGGATGCCCAGCCGGCCCATCTGATCAAGACTGCGCTTGTACTGCTCGATCTGCGCATCCCGTCCGTCCAGACCCAGGACAATACGGTCCATGGGCGGTCCGCCTTCCACCACCGACAACCGCAGACCGAACCGGGCCGCCCGGTCGCACTCGGCCCGGAGGGACTCGAAGTCCCCCGGCATGCCTGCCATGTCGTAATAGACCCAATCCTCCACTCCGAGCTGGACCAGGAGCTGGAGGTTTTCGTCGGTCTGGGGCTGAATGACGGCGGACAAACGCATCTTCGACCGTTATTGCGGCAAAGGTTCGGCCGGGCCTCGGTCCGGCGGCAGCCCCGCTTCGCCCAGCACCCGTCGCTGAATTCCCGATACACCCTGGTGGATCATGACGATTTCGACTGGTCGGCCGGACAGCTCTTCATTCAGCCGCTCCTGCGACCTCTGCAATCGGGACAGGATTCCCAAATCCGACCAGGAGGACAGCGGAACCGGAACCTCCAGCAAGAAGGCTTCGTTCTCGATCCGCAGACCGGCGACATCCGGTCGGTCTGCAGCAAAAACCCCCTCTTCCGTCAAAACGCGACCGACGGTCTCCGTGACATCGGCCGGGATGTCCCCGGCAGGGAAAACCAAATCCCCGCTTTCTCCAACCTCGACCGGCTCGCCTTCGAAATCGAAGGGCGGCGTCATCGGCACCAGAGCCGTCATGGCCAGCAGGACAACCGCCACCGGGAGCGCCGCAACCAGACTGATGCCAACGCCCCTCCAGAGGGAATGGCGAAGACCGCCCCGGGCAAAATGTGCGGCCAGCGCCCTGCCCTGAAGGCGATCGGCCAGCATCCAGATCAACCCCGTATAGATCAGCGGAACCGTCACTCCCGGCACCTGCTCAACCCAGGATGGCGGCAATCCGACCATCAGGCCGACAAGGGCAAGGGTTGCGACGCCCCCCTGGATGAGGGCGTTGCGTGCCGCCCGGGGCTCATTCAACCTTCGGTAATTGACCGAAACCAGCCAGCCGGCGGCCAGCGGACCACCCAGAAAGGAGGCCAGAGCAATGGTCGGCACCGAATAGAGCGGCACCTCGGGGGACGGCAGTGACTCGACTTCCTTGGTTTCCATTACAGAAAGACCACCCTAAAGGGGATTGGGGAAGACCGGCCAGCCCGAATACCGGCAGGACCCCGCCCGTCGCCGGCCTCCCTGGGGTGGGTTCCACCTTCCTGCCGGGAAGCTCGAACCGCCCGTTTGTAACATAATACGTTACAAACAGGTCAGGGCCAAGATGCTCCGAAACAGGCCGCTCTTGGGGGGGTTGACCCCGGCCGGTTCTTCCACTTGGTTGCCCTTCCGTTCCGATGAAACCGATCACCCGACTGAACAGCGATGAGCTTGAGGAGATTTTCTCCCGCGCTTCGGGTCCCGGTGGACAGAATGTCAACAAGGTATCGACCCGGGTCAGTCTCCGGCATGTCCCGACGGGAGTCACCGTCCATGTCCAGGAGGCCCGGACCCAGGCCGGCAACCGCCGGATCGCCCGGGAACGCCTTCTGGAATCACTGATCGAAAGACAGCGGGCGGAAGCCGCCGAGAAGAAGGCGATCCGGGAGAAGAAGCGGCGCAGCAATCGACCCAAGCCAGCCAAGGTCAAACGGGTCCAGGTCGAGGGCAAGAGACGGCGATCCGAGACCAAGCGGCTTCGTCATCGCATTGACGACTGACCGACCGCGACGCGGCCATGGTCAGGCCGACAGTTTGAGAATGGCACCGATCGCGGCCGCGTCGATGTCTTCACGCTCGCCCAGACGCATCCTGTTTTCAGAGAAACGCGCCACGATGGGCTCGGTCTGCTTGAGATCCACCCCATGGTCGATCAGCCGTGTCGGCACCCCAAGTTTGTGGAAGAATGCCTCCGTCCGGGCAATGCCCAACTCGATGACGGCCGCGTCGTTCGACCCCGACAGACCCCATACCCGCTTGGCATATTGCAGGAGCTTGCCTTTCTTCTCCTCCTTCTGGTGCCGAAGCAACCCCGGCAGGACCACGGCCAGAGTCCGCGCGTGATCGATTCCGAAGAAGGCGGTAAGTTC
Organism: Opitutaceae bacterium; assembly: GCA_041395105.1. Classification (NCBI taxonomy): domain Bacteria; kingdom Pseudomonadati; phylum Verrucomicrobiota; class Opitutia; order Opitutales; family Opitutaceae; species Opitutaceae bacterium. Next base: position 100,364 of record JAWLBB010000011.1, read on the forward strand.
ATGCCCGATCATGTGAGTCGCCCAATCCTGGGCCACCCCGACACCGATCAATCCATTGAGCGCCTGAGTCGCCGCCCACATGATATTGGCCCGGGTATCGTAGTCCTTTGGATCCTTCAACACCCGCTCCGCCTGCTCGATCAGGGTCAGGAGAATTCCCTCCGCCTGGCGATCCTGGAGTGGCGTGTCGAGGTCGTAGGTCAGGTACTGCTCGAGCACGTGGACAAAGGCATCGACGATTCCGTTGGCCACCTGACGTTCCGGCAGGGACAAGGTTGTCTCCGGGTCAAGAATGGCGAATTTCGGATAGCAGGCCTCGGATCCAAAAGCCAGTTTCTGCCTGGTTTCCTCGCGGGAAATCACTGCAAAAGTATTCATCTCCGATCCCGTGGCCGGCAAGGTGAGGACGGCACCGAGAGCAACCGCTTCCGCCACGGGTATCCGCTTTTCCAGGATATCCCAAGCTTCGCCCTCGAAGCGCGCGGCGGCGGCGATGAACTTGACGCCGTCAAGAACGGAACCGCCCCCGACCGCGAGAATGAAATCGATCTTCTTTGAGCGGACGACCTTAACGGCCCGCATCAGGGTCTCATACTGAGGATTGGCCTCAACCCCGCCGAACTCCACCACGGAGCGCCCGTCGAGGGCTTTCATGACCTGGTCGTAGACTCCGTTCTGCTTGATCGATCCTCCGCCATAGACGACGAGAACCTTTGCATTGGGCTCCAGAAGATCCGCCAACTTCGCAATGGTGCCCCGGCCGAACTCTATCCGAACCGGATTGTAATAGGAAAAATTGTTCATGGAGCCGACTATACCCGATGTCGGGCCGAGGTAAAGCGTTCGACAGAGAACGGAGATGGCTCACGGCGATCCGGGGATCGCGGAAACGAGAGGACCCAGCCGGTCGATGATCTCCATGTCCGCCCGCCCATTGTGATAGGGGCAGATCCAGAGATTGATCTTGTCCGTCGGGATGGCTCCGCCCTCGGGCGCAATCGACCGGAACCATCCGCCGTTTTCATGGTCGACGAGTTCTTTCTCGATAAAGTCCCAGACCCTCCCGGCCGCGGCGAGAAACCGGCCGCCTCCGCATACCTGCCAGGCATTGAGGAATCCCACAACCGCTTCCGCCTGGGGCCACCAATCCCTGGTCCGGTCCGTCGGGCCGTTCGGCTCGCCCGCATAAAGGATGCTGCCATCATCGCCGACCCCGTCGGCCAGGGTGGCCTCGGCAATCTGAACGGCGGCGTGCCGCGCTCTTGCGATCTGCGCCCGGTCCCCCAGCAACTCGGCCGCCTGGAGGATCAGCCACGCAGCCTCGATGTCATGTCCGTAGGAGATTCCGGTCGAAAGAACCTTCCAGTCTTCGTCGAAAAAGAGATTCAGATGCCCGGTCGTCTGATCGAGAACCCGATCCATCATCAGGTCGACCAGATCATGCTGGGCCTTGCGCAGACCCTCGTCCGGCCATACCTTCAGAAGGTTCGTGAATGCCTCCATCAGGTGAAGATGGGTGTTCTGAGACTTGGCTCCGTGACCCACATCCATGACGGCGGCGGAGGTCGAATCCTCCCGCTGCCAGTCCGCCGTGAACAACTCAAAATAGCCGCGATTCACCGTGTCGCGGGCATGGGTATCGATCAATCCATAGAGAGTGATGGCCTGTTCGAGAGCCTCGGGATGACTGGTTGCGCGGTGGTACTCGCTCAGGGCGTAGATGCCGAATGCCTGCCCATAAACATTCCGGGAGTTGTCCAGCGGTCTCCCATCCGCGGTGACGGTCCAGTGGAGACCACCGTTGGCCTCATCCCAGAAGCGATCAAGCAGATCACGGTAGGCGCGATCAGCCATTCCCAGATAACCGGCATCCGGCCAGCGTTCATGGGCAGCCGAGTAGGTCCAGAGGATACGGCTGGTCAGAAGGGCCCCTCGCGGAGCCTCACGATCGACGGTTTCACCCAGCCCCACCCGGCCGAAAAAGCCTCCCAGCTGCTGGTCGGGCGCGGTTCGGGTCCAGTAAGGGAGCAGGTTCTCCCGCAGGTCGGCTTGAGCACGGGCAACAAGGCGGGCAATCAGATCGGATGACATCGAAATGATATCCTCAGACACCGTTCCTCCGCTGGCAAGGAAGTCCGCCCATCCGGGCAAGACTGTTCCTGTCCTTTTTCCGCTCGACAGCCCGCTCCCCCAACAGAACACTGCGCCTCTGGTCACGGGGCGTAGCTTAGCCTGGTAGAGCGCCTGCTTTGGGAGCAGGAGGTCGGGAGTTCGAATCTCTCCGCCCCGACCAATCAGTCATTGCGCCTCACGCTCTCAACATCGGTTGAGCATCCCCTTACCGCTTCCTTTACCGCAGGTACGAGCGGAGGCGGGACGCTCAAAATGCCGATGCCTGTTCCCAAGAGTGCGTTCACCAAAGGGCATCGACCAGCCAGTTCGCCGCACAACCCGACCGAAATCCCATGGGCCTCGCTGCAGACGATCTTCAGCAGTCTGAAGACTGCAGGATGATCGTCCCGGAAATAGCGGGAAACATACGAATTCTCGCGACCCGCCGCCATGGTGTATTGGGTGAGGTCATTCGATCCAATATTGAGAAAATCGGAAACGCCCGCAATCTCACTTGCACAAAGGGCAGCAGCGGGCGTTTCGACCATTGCTCCGAGTGGGGGCAATGTCCCGAATCCGAGTTTCGATCCGACCCGGACGAGTGCGACCCTCACCTTTCTCATGTCATCAACGGTCGTCACCATTGGAACGATGATCCGAACATCGTGTTCACGGGACAATCGCAGCAACGCTCGAAGTTGCAGGTCCAGGTAATCCGGATAATCCAGCAGAAAGCGAACACCGCGCCGACCAAGAAAGGGATCCGATTCCGACGGAAGGGACAAATAAGGCAGTTGTTTGTCGCCGCCGATGTCCAGGAGACGGATCGAAACAGGCTTGCCCTTCATCGGATCAATCGCCTTCGACATGCCGGCCACGAGCTCCTCCTCATCAGGGAGCATCGTACGAGCCATAAAGAAGATCTCGATGCGAAAGAGACCGATACCATCGGCACCATTCCCGGCGGCAGTCTCCGCATCGTGGCGATTTCCTATATTGGCCATCACGGGGACCGCCACCCCGTCACGCGTTACCGCTGGCAGATTACTGAGCTTTTTTGCGGCCCTCTCTCCCGAATAATACCTTCCCTTTCGACTTCTGAACTCGGTCAGGCCGGGTTGGTCCGGCCTGATGGTGACCGTGCCGCGCAGTCCGTCGAGAAGCAGAAGGTCTCCCGTGGCAACCCGATCCAGAAGACCCGTCACCCGAGAAACACCCGGAATACCCAACTGGCGGGTCAACAGGGCGCAATGGGATCCGGGGCCACCGCGCTCCACGACGACTCCCCGAACCGATCGGCGGGAGAAAAAAACCGTGTCGGAGGGTAGGAGTTTTCGCGCTACGAGGATGCTGCCCTTGGGCATCCTCTCCAGGGAGTGCGATTGAAGACCTGCCAGCGACCGCAGGAGCCGGCGGGCCAGGTCCGCGATATCGTCACCGCGCTGCTCAAGGAGGTCATTGCCCATCGTCCGGAATTTCCGCTCCCATCGGCCCAGGACCCGCTTCAGGGCGCATTCAGACTTGACCAACCCTTTCTCGATTTCCGCCCGTATCTCCCCGATCAGGGCGAGATCCCGGAGCATTTCCTCGTGGGCACGGAAAATATCTCCCACCCCAGCCTCAAGCTCCTGCTCAACGCGATCGGCGGATAGGCTCAGATCGACAAGAACCTTGGCGATCGCCCGTTCGCAACGCATGCATTCCTTGTCGACCTCGTCCGCCCCGATTTCGCAGTCCAGGAGGTCGCGCTCAAGAATATCCTCAAAGACAAAGGCGCGCCCCGCCGCCAACCCCGGAGAGATGGAAATGCCTGAAAGGACTTCATTCGTCCCAATGCTCATCCGCTTCATCAGTTTATTGGCAAAGCGATGCCACCGACAAGGATTCCCGTTAGGAAATACACGATCTTGACTGCGAGAAAGTCCCGCCTCGAATGCGCCCGCCTCAACAGGATACTGTGCGCAGCCTGAACCAATGAACCGGCCAAAAGGATGACTGCAACAAAGCTCGAGATGGTCAACGTCTCGCTCGAAATGCCGATGAGCACTGCCATGACTTCTGCTGGGAACCTCTGGGCGCTTCATCCGGGGCCGCACCGTCGCAGACTTATTCGGATTTCACCGTGCCCCAAAGGCCCCGAATCGAAAACCCCAATGGGCGTTCCTTGCCCGAATCGCTGTCTTCTTCATTTCCTCCATTTCCTTGTGAAGTAGCGTCGCCCGGCATGCTCGACTGCCGCCAGTTCCTGTCTTTCAAGCAGCCTTTCCACACACGCCCACCCGGCCTGGTTCCGCTGCAGCAACTCGCGCACAGCCTCCTCCCGAAGGGGGTGGACAGCCGTGATCCTCAAGAGGTCTTCCTCCGGATCGCCGGTCGAGGCAAAGGCGTTGCCCTCATAGCCGATGAGGTATTCCACTCGTGGAACGGCCTCGGCAAGAACCTGAAAGACTGCGGTGACCACATCCTCGCACGGGCTTCGTACTCCCGGCTCCGCCGGAGGACGGGTTGGAATGGAAAGAAAGGCCTTCGAAGGCCTGAGTCGGCCCAGAAAATCGGCCAGATCCCGGGCATGTCCCATTCCGTCATTCACCCCCTCCACCAACATGGTTTCGGTGACGAGTTCTCCCGCGAAGGATCGAGCAAAGTCCAACACCCCCGACAAAATAGTGCAAAGATCGAGACGTTGGTTCGGTCGGTTGAGCCGGTGCCAGATCCGGTCGTCCACCGCATCCACCTTCAACGAGACCCAATCGGCCTGCGCCAAATCGTGCCGAACATCCGATCGGTCGATCAGCGACGCATTGGAAATGACCGCTATCGGTCGATTCAACGAACGAAGAAGCCCGATCGTCGAACCAAGATTCACATCAAGAGTGGGCTCACCGTCGGGAACGATGGTGAGATAATCGACCGGCAAATCGGCTTTTTCCAATTGTCTGCGAACATCGGTCAGGATCGTCTCGGGCTGGTGGAAGATACGACGCTCAATCCCCATATCCGTTGTCCGACCGACTTGGCAGTAGGTGCAAGAGTAAGAACAGTTCTTGGGAGGAATGGTATTTATCCCGAGGCTTCTCCCCAGCCGTCTCGAAGGGACTGGTCCAAACGCAATCATTGCCTTTCAGAAGAGGCACCGCCCTGCCGGGCTACCGTATCAAGCCGCCGCGCGATCCAGCGGACTTCCGTCATGGGCCTTATAGCACCCGAGGCCGGGTCGCCCGGAAAAGACGAAACAAAAGCAGACCGTGGATGGTCCCGGCACATCTCCCAACCGAACCTATCCGTTTGCCTGGATGCGTCAAGTAGACCAGGAGTCCTCCTCAGCCCGTGCCCTCGCGGATCAGGAGGACATTGGACGCATTGATGACCACCCTGTAGTCGCGGCCATCCTTGCCTTTCTGTCTCAGGATGAGGAATTCTCCGCTCGCCTCGATTGCCGTCACATTGTGGATCTCATCGACATGGTCAAAAGAGACGACCACCACGGTGATGCTGTAGGATGCCTTGAGGCCGTTGAACATCCTGGCCCACTGGCCGGCCCGGAGAGCGATTGGATTCGGCTCCACCGCGGTTTGGCAGACCACGGGCGAGGCAAAGGCCAGCGTGAGGGCGCAGAGGCAGGCAATAGTCAGTCTGTTCATGATCAAGGCGTTTTCCGGGTCAATCGAGGAGCCCGCCTTCTTTGAACGGCAGGATTGGCACCGGGATTAGGCGCAGAGGACCCCTGGCCGGGAAATCCGTCATTTTCGTCTTCACCGAGAGGGTTCCGGTTGTTTCAGTAGACCCGCCAGACCGATGAGGACGCCCACCCCCACGACCAGTCGCCTGCCCTTCAATCGGGGTTTGGTTTGGGCGATCGGGTCGCTCGGCGCAATGATTTTGGGGCAGGTTGTCTTCCCGCAAGGCAGAGAACCCACCCTGGTCCGCTTTTCGCTTCCGGAATTGCTGGAACAGGCATCGGGTGCCTTCGCGGCCGGAGACTTCGGGTTGGCGGCCGATCTTTTCGCGTCAGTCGAACGGGACTACGGCGATGAAGAGGCCTGGCAGAGCGGCGATCTGCCTCGCCGGATTCTGCCTCTCCAGGGCTACGCCGAGCTGAAGGCGAACCGAGCTGCTGCCGCCGCTCAAACGCTGGCCTCCTTTCTAGATCGGTATCCGGATGACCGATCACAGGATGCCTCGGTCCGCTATACCCTCGCCATGGCCCTGCGAACCTCGGGACGGGCCGAGGAAGCGCTGGCCGCCTTCAGGGATTTCCTCAACACCCATCCGGAGGACGGTCAGAGCACCCTGGCGCGTTTCCAGGAGGCCGAACTGCTCTTTCAGCTGGATCGGTCTGCCGAAGGCCTGGCGGTTCTCGACCGGATACAGGACGGCGATGCCGCGCCGAGCCTGAAACTCCAGGCCCGTCTCCTCGGCCTGAGGCGAGCCATCGAGAATGCACAGATTGACGAAGCAACACGTCGCCTTCTGGCCTCGCCCTGGCAGGCACCCGACATGCCGGAAATCGCGGTTCTCGCATTCGCGGGACTCGACCTCGGGGATCGGCTTCTCGAAGCCGACCGGCCGGCCGACGCGATCCGCGCCTACCGCCTGGTTCCCCCGAAGCAACGCCTCATCGAATTGCAGCGGGAGCGGCTGTCCGGCCTTGAGGCCCGTATCGATCGGTCGATGCCCCTCGCCCGCGATGCCGGCGCCGCCTTCTGGATCGAATTCTATGACGGAATGATCACTCGGATGAGGGCACAACTTGCCGCCCTCGAAGGAAGCGGAGACTACACCCCCTCACTCATGCTCAGGCGGGCCCAGGCCTTCCTCCTCGCCGGGCGCCCGCGGGAGGCCTGGCTGGTCAGCGAGGCACTGGCCACCGATGAGATGCTGCCCCCCGAGGTCCGCGAGGAGGCCCATTATCGCTGGATCCTCGCGGCCGGAGGACTCGATCGATGGGACGACGCCCTCGCGATCGGCCGTCGATTCGTCGAGGATTACCCCCAGTCGGACCGAGCCCCGGGAGCCTTCTATACAATGGCCCAGGCCCACCTGGAACAACGTCGGTTACCCGAAGCCGCGGAGGTGCTCAGCGACCTGATCGAGCGGTTTCCCCAGGACAGGTTGCACGGACGTTTTCTGTTTCTCCGCGGCTACATCCGGACCCTCCAGGAGGACTTTGCACCCGCCCGGGCCGACTTCGAAGAAGCGATCCGGACCGATCCCCGGGGAAGCCTCGCGATCAATTGCGGCCTCTGGCACGGACTGACCTTCTTTTTCGAACGCGACTACCCGGCCGCCCGCGGAGAGCTGGAAGCCCTCCTGGCCAAGGCGGAGAAACATCCCTTGTACCCGGAAATCAACTACCGAATCGCCTCGATCCGCTACGCCCAGCGGGACTACGAGGGTGCCGAGCTGGAACTGGGGGCATTCCTTGACGCCTTCCCGGGACACGCCCGGGAGGCGGAGGCGCGGGTCCTCCTCGGCGACACCCTGATGGCCGGGGGGAAGCTCGAGCCGGCCCTCGAAGTCTTTCGTCGGGTTCCGCCCGAAATGGCCGCACAGGAAACCTACGCCGTCTTCCAGATTGGGAAGATCCTCAAGGCGCTCGAGGACTACGAGGCCCTGGGCAACCATTTCCGCACCTACGCCGCCCGGGACAACCAACCTCCACGGGTGAGCGAGGCGCTCTACTGGGTCGGGTGGGCGGAAAACCGGATGGAACACCCCGATGAAGCCGAGCCGGTGTTTCGCGATGCCCTGGAGCGTTTTGGAAACGATCCCCAGGCGACGGAAATCAACGCCATTCTGACTGGTCTTGAGCGGCTGAATCGCCGAACGGATCCAACCGGTGAGGCCTTCGCGACGTGGGTGGAACTCGAGCGGATCGACGCCCGCGCCGGGGGTCGATTCACCCTCTTTGCCCGGCTCAACCTGTTTCTGGCAGATCGTCATCTTTCAATGGATCGACCCTACGCAGCCGAAGCGCTCATTCTGGAAATCGCAGCCGAGGCGCCGATCGAGGATCTCGGTCCTGTCGCGCTTGGCCGGGTCGGCACGGTCCTGATGGAGATCGGCGCACCGTCGGCCGTTGGATATTTCGAGCGACTCCTCGAGACCTACCCCGGAAGTTTCGAGCGTGCCTATGCCTGGTACGGACAGGGCAAACTGGCCGGCGAGGCGGGTGATGACATCACAGCCATTGCCTGGCTGGATCGTTGTCCGACGGAAGCTCCGGGTCATCCGATCGTTCCCCGCGCCCTGCTCGCCGCCGCGGAAGCCCGTCTCAATCTTGGCCGGACCCGGGAGGCCGAAGCCGGATTGAAGGAGCTTCTCGGGATGAAGAGTGCCCGGGGTCGGCTGCATGCCGAAGCGCTTCGCGCACTCGCGGAGACCGCTCTGGCCGATGGTGACAGCGCCCGGGCCATCGCCTGCTTTCAGCGGATCTACACCCTGTATCAGGCCTACGATGACCTCGTGGCCGAAGCCTGGTTCCGGAGTGCCGGTCTCTTCGAAGAACGAGGAGACCTGTCCGCCGCCTACAATTCCTACCTCCAGTTGGCGACCAACGAACGATTGCAGGATTCGCCGTTCATCGGCCCGGCCATCAAAGCCCGCGACCGGCTCGAACCCAGGATCCAGACTGTGGAGGAACCTTCGCCATGAACCGCTTTCCCCTGCTGCGCGTCGGTCTGGCACTGGTCCTCCATTGCGTTGTTCACTTGCAGGCCCAACCGGACCCATTCGCCCACCAGGCCACGATCGTCACCACGACGGGAAAGGTCTACCGGGGATGGCTGGACGGATACCGGGACGACCGGGTCCGACTGCGTATCGCGGCCGACCGCGGTGAGGCGATCTACCAGTTTGCCCCTGATGAAATCCGCTCGCTCGTCTTTCCCGATGCCGACCGGGCGGAAGAGGTCATGACCCCCGCAGAATCCATCACCGATGACCATGTGCTCGCGATCCTCGAGGAGGTCTGGGCCGGACGTGCCGCCTACCTGCCCGCTCTCGACCGGGCCAACCGCGGGCCCCTGTTGGCTTACGCCGAGGGTCTGCTCAAGGCGGGTCGACCAATGGAAGCAATCGCCCGGGCCCGTCGGATGAGCGGCCTCGACCTCGATGAGTCCGAGACTGAGCGCATGGCAACCGTCCTCCTCCTCGGCTATGAAGCCGCCGGACTCCATGAAGAGGCGGCCATCCTGGCCGAAAACTGGTGCCGGAAGCATCGGCCGTCGGGACCCTCGGTCATCGGTTGGGCCGTTCTCGTCCGGCAGGGACTTCGGGACCAGAATTGGGAATCCGTTCTCTGGCTCGGCCTGCATCCCGTCGCTTTCGGATGCGACGCCGGAGCGATCGGACTCGATCATTGCTATGCCGCTGTCATCTCCGCATCTCTGGAGACTGACGATGCCGCCACCGCGGTCACCCTCTTCAACGAGATGCAGGAGCGGGGCATTGAGTGGCCCGAAGGCGAGCCCCTTTTTGCCGAAACGTTGAGGCTGATCGAAACCGCCTTACGGCCGGAGACACCTCCAGAGGAACCCGCACTGGATGAGGAACCCGTCGGTCCGCCGATCCCCGACCCCTGGTTGACCCTGGAGGCCGTTCGCCGGGTTCTGGCCCAACCCGGTTCTTGAACCTCTTTCCTGATCATGAAACAGTCCCCTCCCATGTTCCGTTGCACCGCGTCTTTTCTCGGCCTCCTGATGGCCACGGCATCCTTGCAAGGGGCCGACCGCACCACCAACGGCGGCGACCTCAACCTCTGGGGCCTGATTCAACAGGGCGGCTGGGCCATGTATCCACTCGGCCTCTGCTCGATCGTCATGCTCTTCCTAATTCTCCATGCCGTCCGGGAAACCAAGGCCGGCCGGTTCATTCCCGACGACCTGATCGATCGGCTCCTGCCGCTCGTCCGAAAACGGGAGTTCAGTCGCGTCTCGGAGCTGCTGGCGGCACGCCAGACCGTCCTGACCCGCTCGCTCGAAGCCGGACTGCAGCGGGCGCGCTCCGTCCTGCCCGACGCCAACAAGGCACGAGTCGAAGAGACCGTATCGGAAGGCCTCGAGCATGAAGAAAACGCCATCGGCCAATGGATCAACTACCTGAATGTCGTCGCCACGGTCGCCCCGATGATCGGACTTCTGGGCACGGTCAGTGGAATGATCGGGGCGTTTCAAACCATCTCTGCAGGCGGAATGGGGCGCCCCGAACTTCTCGCTGGTGACATCGGCGAGGCTCTCATCACGACTGCGGTGGGGCTCGTCATCGGCATACCCGCCATGGTCGCCTACTTCATCCTGCGCGCCCGCCTCGACAATCGCATGATGGCGACCGCACGCGAAGCCGGACGCATCCTCGATCAGCTCGACGCGCCCGGCCCGGAAAACGAAAGCGACACCTGACGGATCCACCGGCCGGGACCCGCTGCGATTTTGGTGGTTTTTTCCACCCGAATATGGCCATATGCCCTTCACAATTATGCCTGCTCCCAAGACGAAATCCGACATCGGACTCATCGGCCTCGCGGTCATGGGTCAGAACCTGGCTCTGAATATCGCCGACCACGGCTTCCGCACCTCGGTCTTCAATCGAACGACCGAAAAGACTGTCGCCTTTGTCAACGAGAACCCGGACACCCCGGGTGGTCTGGTCGGGTCTGCCACCCTCGAGGAATTCGTCGCGACCCTGAAGCGTCCCCGCCGGATCATCATCATGGTCCAGGCGGGCAAGGCCACCGACGCGGTCATCGACGGCCTGGTTCCCCTCCTCGACCGCAATGACATCATCATCGATGGCGGCAACTCCAAGTGGACGGACACCATCCGTCGGGAGAAGGAACTGAAGGAGAAGAAACTCCGCTTCATCGGCTCCGGTGTATCCGGAGGCGAGGAAGGCGCTCGTTTCGGTCCCGCCGTCATGCCGGGCGGCGATCCCGATGCCTACAAGCATCTTGAGCCGATCTGGAATGCCATCGCCGCCAAGGTCGACCCCAGGACCGGAAAGGAACTCACCGGGGCCGCACCCGGCAAGCCGATCATCGGTGGCGAGCCCTGTGCGGCCTATATCGGGCCGGACGGCGCCGGGCATTACGTCAAGATGGTGCACAACGGCATCGAATACGGCGACATGCAGATGATTTGCGAAGCCTACGACCTGATGGGATCGCTCCTTGGTCTCTCCGCCCCGGAAATGGGCAAGGTCTTCGCCAGGTGGAACAAGGGGGCGCTTGACTCCTTCCTCATTCAGATCACGGCCGACATCCTCAAGCAAAAGGACCCGGTGACCGGCAAACCTTTTGTCGACATCGTTCTCGACACCGCGGGGCAGAAGGGCACCGGCAAATGGACCTCGGTCAACGCTCTCGACATGGGAACTCCGGCCCCGACCATCGCGGAGGCCGTCTTCGCCCGATTCGTCTCAGCCGTCAAATCCGAGCGGGTCGCCGCTTCCAAGGTGCTCAAGGGCCCGAAGAAGACCTTCAAGGGCGACCGCAACAAGTTCCTCAAGGCGATCCACGACGCCCTCTACTGTTCCAAGATCTGTTCCTATGCCCAGGGTTTCCAACTCATGCGGTATGCCCAGGAGGAATACCATTGGGAACTCGACTTCGGCCGGATCGCCCAGATCTGGCGTGGCGGCTGCATCATCCGCGCCGCCTTCCTCCAGAAAATCACCGAGGCCTACAAGCGGAAGCCCAAGCTGGCCAACCTCCTGCTCGATCCCTACTTCAACGCCACCGTCCAGAAGGCCCAGAAGAACTGGCGGACCGTGGTCGCCATGGCGGCCGAGAACGGCATTCCCGTGCCAACCTTCAGCTCGGCCCTCGCCTATTACGACAGCTACCGTTCGGAGCGGTTGCCGCAGAACCTGCTCCAGGGGCAGCGCGACTTCTTCGGCGCACACACCTACGAGCGCGTCGACCAGCCCAGGGGCAGGTTCTACCACATCGACTGGCCGGAAAAGAATCGTCCCCAGATGGAGATGTGAGGAAGTGACCCCGGCAAGAGACTGCCGGGGCTACACCACCAATGCAGGACGTCCCCGTTCAGGCGTAGCTGCCGCCCTGGACGATGCCCAGATCCTTCCGTCGTTGTGTCCGCTCCCTGGCGGCAGCCTTCTCGTAGCCGCTCCGGCGGTGGGCGAGGAGGGGATCGGCAGCCAGTCCCTTCTTCTTCCGCCAGAGCTCAATGGCCGGGCGCACGTCGGTCGCGAAGGCATCCTTGAGGAGGTTTTCCGCGCCGATGATATCGCCCCTGTTCTGCAGGACCCTGAGTTTCCGGTGATCGACCAGGGCCGCTTTGGACCACAACTCCTGGGCCGTCATCACGGTCTGGATCATCGCCTCGATTTTCGGCTTCAGATTGTGCGACTGATCGACCATGTAGGCGATATCCGGATACTTTCCGGAATCGGCCGCAAAGGCGTGAATCTCGTGGAAGATGCGGAAGATCTGGTAGGGATCGATTGAACCGAGGGTCAGGTCATCGTCGGCGTAACGCCGGTCGTTGAAGTGGAAACCGCCCAGCATGCCCTCGTCGAGAAGGAGGGCGACGATCTGCTCGATGTTCTGTGCCTGATAATGGTGACCGGTGTCGACGAGCACCCGGGCCCTCGGACCGGCCTTCTTCGCCAGGAGGTATGCCATGCCCCAGTCGGCGATGTCGGTATGGTAGAAGGCGGGCTCGAAGGGTTTGTATTCGACCAGCACGATCTGGTCGCCCTTCAGGCGCTGCTGGGTCGCTTTCAGGCCCTCCTCAAAGAGGTGCTTGCGGCGGCGGATGTCGTCCTGCCCCGGGTAGTTGGTGCCGTCGGTGAACCAGAGGGAAAGGTAGCGGCTGCGGACCGCCTTCTGTATTTCAATACAGTCAAACACATGATCGAGAGCGGCCTTCCTGACCTTGGCGTCCGGATTGGCGAAGGATCCGAGCTTATAATGCTGATCCTGGAAAACGTTCGGATTGATCGAACCGACCGCCACCCCGTTCTTCCTGGCCAGCCGGGCGACCGCCTTGGGATCCCCGCCGGGCTGGAAATCCCAGAGCACGTGGACCGCAACAGAAGGGCAACAGCCGGTGACCGCGTTGACCTGACCGGCATCGGCAAACTTGTCCGCCGTGTCGATGGCCGCGGCGGCCTGGAAGAACTTTCCAAACCGGGTCCCGGTATCGGCAAAGCCCCAGCTGGGCACTTCGATCTCGAGCTTGGAAAGCGACTGGACTATCTTGTTTCTTTGGGTGGGCGTCATAAGTGGTCTATGGCTGGAAAGACGGTTCGATTACTCGGTATGGGCTCCCTTCTGGAACCTTCCGCGCAGCGCGAAGAGGAGAGCGAAGGCGACAATGAGGACAGCGGGAAAGAGGGTCATATGGGCAAGGGTGCTTTGTCCGGCGGCGAGTTCGACCGCGTCTCCGGAGAGCCCCTCGGCCACGGCCGCGCTGCGGGCGGAATCGATCCAATTGCCGATGATGGGGTTCCAGATGGAAACGGCGAACATGCCGGCACCCCCCATCAGGGACATCCCGAGTGCGCCCGTCTTCGGCAGGTATTCGCCGGTAAAGCCGATCATGGTGGGCCAGAAGTAACAGACACCGAGGGCAAAGACGATGGTCGCGACGTAGACCATGCCGCCGGTGGCCCGGCTGAGCATGAAGAGGCCGATTGCGGCGACGACCGCGGAGAGCAGCAGAACCCCGACGGTGTGCAGGCGGTGCACAATCACTCCGGCGAACTGCCGGCCGACCGCCATCAGGCCGGTTCCGAGGGCCAGAATGATCATGGGCTCGGCCCCGCTGCTGCTGAGGATGCGGCCGACCCATTGCTGGGTGCCCAGCTCGGTCGTGGCGGTCAGGGTCATGCAAAGGATCATGAAGAGGTAGAGCGGTCCGAACAGGCTGCGGATATTGGTCGAGGTGGACGTTTCGATATTCTCCGACTTCGGGAAGGGTTGGGAGAAGACAAGCCATCCATAGGCGGCGGTCGGAATGAGCATGACCGCGATCTGGGCCTGCCATCCCAGGCTGGCGCCAGTCATGAACTGTGAGATGAGCGCGCCGATGACGATGCCGCCCGGGAACCAGACATGGAACCGATTGAGCATCGTCGTCTGGTTCTTTGGATACATGTCGGAAATGAGCGGGTTGCAGGCCGCCTCGACCGAACCGTTGGCGAAGCCGATGAAGAAGGTCGAGATGAGCAGCCCCCAGAAGCCACCCGCAAAGATGGTCAGCAACAACCCGGCCAGATGGCCGACGAAGGCAACATACAGGAGGTTCTTCGCTCCAAGGTAATTGTAGAGCAATCCGCCCACCATCATGGCGACCGGGAATCCGAGAAAGGCCATCGAATTGATCCACCCAAGCTGCGTGTCCGTCAGGGCAAAACTCAGACTGAGTTCGGTCAGGATGCCCGCGCGGATGGCGAAGGTCATCGCCGTGACAATCAACGCGAGGCAACTGGCAAGAAACAGGCGGGAGGGATTGGGAGACGTGGTCATGGATGGGGGAGGGGTGAGGTTTGAGGAAGAGGAACTGACTCTGGGAAGAGGTTGATAAACAGGGGCGCGACCGGGGGCAAGCCACTGGGTGGACTTTTCCCTCCGGCCTGTTCAATGTCCGACGCCATGAAGAACTCCATCCTGCCCGTCTTCCTTCTTGCCGCCGTCCTGACCCTCCCCGCGGCCCATGGCTCCCTCGACCGGCTGAACGATTCGCCCCGCCACCAGGAATGGGTGAACATCCCATCCAACGGCAGGATTTTGAAGGCGTTTCTGGTTTACCCGGAGGTGAATCGCCCGGTGGCCGCCGTCATCATCATTCATGAGAACCGGGGGTTGACCGATTGGGTTCGGACCGTGGCCGACCGGCTGGCGGAAGCAGGCTACCTGGCAATCGCCCCCGACCTGCTTTCCGGAAAAGGGCCGAACGG
>JAWLBB010000012.1 GCA_041395105.1 Opitutaceae bacterium
TTTTCGTGGAAATCGGTCGAAACCATGCTAACGTGCCCTTCGTCAGTCGTTCTTTGATTTTGGGCAGGGGCTTCGGCCCGGGGCCCATCCGAGTTTGATCGGCCGCTTCTGCGGCGGATCAGAAACAAGCAAACTATGAAACGACTGATAGCAGTGATAAGCATGCTTGTCTTCGCAGTCACGACTGCGCGTTCCGAGTCCGAGTCTTCGGTCCCGTCGAACGGAGAGGGGTCCACCACCGTGGCCTTGCCTGTGTTTCAGGTGACGGCTCCGGAGGATCCCCACCCGCTCGAACTGGTGCTCGAAGTCCCGGTTCCCCGGATCGAGAGCCTGATCGACGAGATCGATTCCCCCGGGAGACTCCTGGTGGCTCAGGATCGTCGGGACAGTACAAAGGCCTAGGCAGGCATCCAAGAAAGAAAACCATCGGCCGGGGGGCTTGTCCCCCCGGCCGTTTTATTTCCGGGGCCGACTCTCAGAGGTTCTTCAGGACGGCGACCAGCTGGGCCGTGTGGTCACCGGTATCCACTTTCTCGATCACCGCCTTGACCGTGCCGTCGGCGTCGAGGACATAGGCGGCCCGGGCCGGCGCCAGGTACTTCTTTCCATACATCGACTTCTCCACCATGGAGTCGGTGGCCTTGGCGAACTGAAACTCCGGATCCGAAACCAGGGGAAATCGGATGCCCATCTTCTCGGCGTATTTCTTGTGCGAACCGCAGGTATCCCGGCTGATCGCCAGAGTGTGGTAACCGAGCTTCCTGATGGCGGCAGCGCCCTTGGCCAGGCTGGCCATCTGGAGATCGCAGCCACTGGTGTTGTTGCGCATATAGACCGAGACGACGGTCGGTCCGGTGATCAGTTCGCTGAAGCTGACCTCATCCTGTTCGCCTCCCGTGCGGACCACCTTGACCACGAAATCGAGATTCAGCTTCCTTCCCGGCTTGACCATGAGACGATTGAGAAGCTCCCCTCGACGGTGTCAAGCAGCCTCAGGACTCTTCCCGATTGAGTTGGAACTTGCTCCGCACAATCCCATCACCTTGGCGCCTCTGCGTCTCTGCGTCTCTGCGCGAAAAAACCACCAGAAGCAATTCGCGCCCGCTTCGCTCGGGACGTAGAGACGCCGAGCAATCGGACGACCCGGATTACGGCACTTCCTTGGCCAGCTTTTCAAAGAGATCCCGGAAGATCCGGTCGCGGCGAATCCCATCGGCCACCCGCATGAGGTGCCGGCTCGGGTCGTGACTCCAGGTCATCCGGTCGCTGAGGATCGGGCTGTGGGCCAAGTGGGTCGGCACCCAGGAAGGATCGAGCAGCCAGGCGGTGGCCGCCAGGTCCCAGATCTCCTTCGACCAGGCAAAATGATCGTCCGAATAGGAAAGAAAACGCTCCGCCAGAAAGGCGCCGATCCGGCCGCAGGGCTGGACGTAGCGTTCGATCTCCGGCGCGGTGGACAGAAGGTGGGACGCCACCCCCTGGCAGGGCACCTGAACGAGGGGCACTCCGGAATCGAGAAGGATCCTCGAGGCATGGGGATCCTGCTGCAGATTGAATTCCCAGGTATGCGGGTGGTTGTGCGGGTTGCCGCCCAGCCAGACGACCACGATCTTTTCGGCAATCCCCGGCTCCATCAGGATGGCCGAGGCCACATTGGTGATCGCCCCGATCGCAGCCACATAGAGGACTTCATCCCCATCCATCGCCCGTCGGACGAGGTCACGGGCCGCCTCACTTTCCTCCGGCTGGTCGGCGGCCTTCAGAAAGGAGGTCGAGCCCCTCCAGACCAATCCATCGGCCGAGCGGTCGAGCCGGTCGAGCAGGGTCAGGAGCTCCTGGTAACTTTTCTCCATGCCATCGGCCGGACCCGTTGACCGGTCGTTGTGGAAGGGAGCGGCGTAGATGGCCTCCAGCCTCAGCCGATCCGGCGAGAAGAGTGTGTGGACGACGCAGAACTGATCGTCGATCTCGTTGTAGGTGTCCGTATCGAGGACCATCCGGACAGGTCCGTCCGGAGGGGTCAGCCGCTCGAGCCGGAACGAATCGCTCAAGAGTGGGAATCTCATAAGGGTCGAATGGGGTCAGGCCGCTTTTTATATGCGAATGGGATCATCGGCGGGCACGAGCGGGTCAATCAGACGATTCGTATATAAAAAGCGGCCTGACCCCTTAGGGCAGATGAAAGACCTCCTTGAGCTCGACGCTGACCGGGCTGTGGTCGGGGTTGGAAGGCATGACATCGCCCATGTGTTTCCACCAGCGTTGACAGACTTCGGTTTGGGCAATCGACGCCCATCGGGCTTCATCCTCAATTTCAACCGTGGCAAAGAGCTGGCGGGTGTCCGGATGGAGAAAGATCGAATAATTATGCACTCCGTGGGCCTTCAGGACGGCGGCGAGATCATCCCAGATCGGGCGATGACGCCGTTCATACTCCTCCTCGGACCCCTGATTGACGGACATGACGAAGGCTTTGCGGATCATGGGTGGAAGAAAAGCATCCACAGGCCACCCAAGTCGATCCCGGATTGGCCGGCCCGGCGGGAATTTCAGCGGCGGACCGGACCGAGGTAAGGAAGAAGGGATGGAGGATCCAGAAAGGCCTTCCAGGAAGATCGAGCCGGGATGTCAAAGACCCGTCACCGGTCAATCCACGTAAATATTTTCGTAAATCGGCCGGTATGGCTTGAAAACGGCCTCATGGTGGCTACAACTGCAGCTACTGAACCCAAACATCAACCACGGACACTCGGATTCCATACACATGAAAAACCTGATTCTTTTCTCCCTCGCCACCGCCGGACTGATTCTTTCGCCCGCCGCCTTTGCGGGCGACGGCTGTTCGTCGGCCAAGGCTTCGGTCAAACAAACCGCCCAGGCGGACGGAGCCTCCTGCAGTGCCTCGGCCAAGGCAGTCACCGTTGCCCAGGCTGATTCCGGATCCTGCGCGACGAAGGCCGCCGCCCAGGTGGTGGTCGCCGACGGCTCGGCCTGCACCCGTTCGATGAAGACCACCCAGGTTGCTTCGTCCGACGGCTCGGCCTGCACCTACGAAGCCAAGGCCACGAAGGTTGCGCTTGCTGACGGCGCTTCCTGCACGGCATCCTCAAAGGCGATTCAGGTAGCCCAGAAGAGTGATTGTGAAACCAGCTGCGACAGCCAGTCCCAGAAGATCGTCCTGGCCCAGGCCGAGCCTGCGGCTGCGGACGACTGCGGACCCTGCGAGGGCGGGTCGTGCGACAAGGCCAAGGCCGCGCCGGTCACCGCGCAGGTTTCCCAAGCCGCTCCCGTGCAGGTGGCCTCTCAGGAATAGTCAAATCCAGTTCAAGGCACAGGCCTCGGCCGGTGCCGAACCACTTCTCATGAAACCGCGCCCTCAGCCGAGGGCGCGGTTTCATCTTTTCAGCCACTGTCGCCCGTGAAGGAAGATCGATCCGATAGGCCACGGTCCTCTTCCCAGCGGCAACGCGACTGGACCGTCCATTACCCCGAAGAACTGCCGGTCAGCGCCCGCCGGCAGGAGATCATCGCCGCTATACGCAAACATCCGGTTCTGATTGTGGCCGGCGAAACCGGGTCCGGCAAGACCACCCAATTGCCCAAGATGTGCCTTCAGGCGGGCGGCGGGCGACGGGGGCGGATCGCCTGCACCCAGCCGCGTCGTATCGCGGCCCAATCCGTATCGCGCCGGGTGGCCGAGGAACTCAAGCTGGAATGGGGTCGCGAGGTCGGTTGCAAGATCCGCTTCACCGATCGGACGGGTCCGGAAACCGTGATCAAGTTTCTGACCGACGGCATGCTTCTAGCCGAGTTGGGGAGCGACCGCCTGTTGCGCGAGTACGACACCATCATCATCGACGAGGCCCATGAACGAAGCCTGAACATCGACTTCCTGCTCGGTCATCTCAATCAACTCAGGAAGGTCCGACCGGATCTGAGAATCGTCATCACTTCCGCGACGATCGACACGGAGAAATTCTCCCAGGCCTTCGATCAGGCCCCGATCATCGAGGTGTCCGGTCGGCTTTACCCCGTCGAGATCATCCACTCCCCAGTCGACCCGACCCTGGAGGAACGCGGCGACTTCACCCACCTCGATGCGGTGGTTGCGGCAGTCCGGCAGATCGAGTTGAACGGTGAACGGGGCGACATCCTCATCTTTCTCCCGACCGAGCGGGATATCCGCGAAGTGATCGACATGCTCGGAAACCGGAATCCTCCGGCCGACCTTCTTCCGCTCTTCGGACGCCTCGGATCGGCCGATCAGCAGCGGGTCTTCGACCCCTCGAATCGGCGGAAAATCGTCGTCGCGACCAACGTGGCGGAAACCTCCCTGACCATTCCCGGAATCCGTTTTGTCATCGACAGCGGCGAGGCCCGCATCAGCCGTTTCAGCGCACGCAACCGCACCCAGCGCCTTCCGATCGAGCCCATTTCCCAAAGCAGTGCCAACCAGAGGACGGGCCGGTGCGGACGGGTGGCCAACGGGACCTGCATCCGTCTTTACTCGGAGGCGGACTATCTTGAGCGTCCGCTTTACACGCCCCCGGAAATTCTCCGATCCAATCTCGCCGAGGTCATTCTTCGGATGAAGGCCTTCCGGCTTGGCGATGTGGAGACCTTTCCCTTCATCGACCCGCCGCCTCCGGCCGCCATTCGGGCCGGCTATCATCTGCTCGAAGAACTGGGCGCGATCGATTCCGGACGGGAGCTGACCTCGATCGGCCGCGAGCTGGCGCGCCTGCCGGTCGATCCTACGGTCGGCAGGATGATCCTGCAGGCCCGGCGCGAAGGGGTTGTTGCCGAGGTCCTCGTCATCGCCTCCGCCCTGAGCATCCAGGATCCCCGGGAACGACCCGCCGAAGCCCGCAAGGAAGCGGATGAAGCCCACCGGCGATTCACCCATCCCGATTCGGATTTCCTGACCCTCCTGAAGATCTGGGATGCCTACCACGATCAGGCCGACACCCTCTCCCAGGGCCGCCTGCGGAAATTCTGCCGCGCCCATTTCATCTCCTACCTCAGGATGCGGGAGTGGCGCGACCTGCACCACCAGCTGGCCCGGGCCATCGGCCCGGACCGAAGTGTTCAGTCCCTGAGGAAGCCGACCCAGCCGGCCGGCCCGCTTGACCCCTCTGATCTTCTCTGGGGCGGGGTCACCTACCGGAAGATCCATCGGTCCCTCCTGACCGGACTGCTCGGCAACGTCGCCCAGCGCGAAGCCTCCAATGATTTCCGGATGGCCGGCGACCGCCGGGTGCTGATATTCCCGGGTTCAACCCAGCACCTCAAGGCGAGCCGCAAGCCGCAAGCCGGGCGCAAGCCGATCAAACCCTCGCCGGCGTTCTGGATCATGGCCGCGGAAGTGGTGGAGACAAGTCGGGTCTACGCCCGGACGGTGGCCCGAATCGACCCGGAGTGGATCGTCGACCTTGGCAGTCATGTCTGCCGGACCTCCCACTCCGAACCCGCCTACGAGGCAGCGGCCGGGCGGGTCGTCGTCCGGGAGACCATCCGTATCCACGGGTTGGAAATACGCCGGCGCTCGATCAGCTACGGCAAGCTCGACCCCGCCGAAGCCACCCGGATCTTCATCACGGAGGCCCTGGTCAATGAACAGGCCCATGATGACCGGCACGGCATCCTCGAGCGCAACCGGCCCGTCCGCGAAAAGGCCGAGGTCCTCCAGACCCGGCTGCAGCGGTGGCGGGGTCTCGATCTCGACGACGCCGTGCGGAGATTCTACGCCGCGGCCATCGGAGGCGAGACTGTCTCATCCTGGATCGAGCTGAACCGGATGATCCGCCATCGCGGCGGCGCGGACTTCCTGCAGCTGAGCGAGAGCGACCTCCTCGGACCGGCGATGGATGAAATCGAGACCGGCGCTTTTCCCGACAAGGTGACCCTCGACAATTCGGCCCTGCCCCTGACCTACGCCTATCGTCCCGGTGAAGAGTCGGACGGGGTCACCCTGAACCTGAATCCCCGGCAGGCCCGCCAGCTTCAGCCCGGGATTCTCGACTGGCTGATCCCCGGTCACCTCGAGGAGAAGGTCCATTGCCTGCTCCGCGCCCTGCCCAAGGATGTCCGTCGGTCGCTCATCCCCATCGCGGAAAAGTCCAGACGGATCGCCCGGGAACTGAAGCCGACCGGGACCGGTCTGATCGAGACTCTGGCCACCCACCTCCGCACGGTTTACGGGATCGAAACCGTGCCCGGCGACTGGCAGGCGGACGCCATACCCGGACACCTTCGTATCCGTATTTCCGTTACAGATGAGGATGGAAAACCGCTCGCCGCCCACCGCGATCTCCGGGCGGTCCAGGACAAGCTCGACCGCGAGGAAAAGCGCATCGCCCGGAGTCCGGCGCAACCGGTCCGGGACGCCTGGGGTATTGCCGCCGCCCGGTGGGAGCGGACCGACCTCGAGACCTGGGACTTTCCCGATCCCCCCGAATCCCTCGTCGTAACCGAAATGGCAGGGATGCCCATCCATGCCTGGCCCGGACTTCGGCTCGAGGGCGGCTCGGTGTCCCTGCGGCTGTTCCGGACCCGGGAAGATGCCCGCGCCATGACTCCGGCCGGTTGTGCCCGGCTGGTCGAGCACGATCTGCGCTATGAGCTCGCCTGGGTTCAACGTGATCTGAAAGACCTCGCCCGGATCGGTCCACTGGCCTCCACTCTGGCCCCCCTGACCGCCCTCAAGGCCGAGGCCGCCGAGAACATCCGCCGTCACCTCTGCAGCGCCCTGCCCGATCCCTTCACCGGTGAGCGTTATCGGGAGATCGTCGCACGGGCGAAGGAAGCCTGCAAAGGCCTGGTTCCCCGTTTCGTCGACCAGGTCCAAGCCATTCTGGAAGCGCGCCAGCACGCCCTGACCCGGAAGGCGCGCCACCCGGGATACGAGGCGGACGTCGCCCGTCTGGTTCCCGCCGATTTCCTCCTGCAGACCCCGTATTCCCGGCTCCGGCACCTGCCCCGGTATCTCAAGGCCGTCGTTATACGGGGGGAAAAGGCCGCCCAGGATCCCGCCCGGGACACCAGCCGGGAGGCGGACATCAGGCGATTACAGGCCCGGTTGGACCTTCTCGGCTCGAAGGCGGGGGCGTTCCCTTCAATCCAGACGACGCTGGAAGAGGTTCGGTGGATGATGGAGGAACTGCGGGTCTCACAATTCGCCCAGGAACTCGGGACCGATGGCAAGATCTCGACCCTGCGAATTGAGCGTCGACTGGAAGCCATCGAGACCACGTAGTCGAGTGAGCCATCAAGCCCTGATAAACAAACGCGAAAGGTCGGATGCTCCGTGCGGCGGCCCGGGCTTGTCTCGGCGCAGCCATGCGAAGCCGGGCGGACCGCCCTCCAGGAGAATCCATCCGGAGGGTCGTGTTCCCGCGCGACCATCGATGCCTGGTGAAACTCTTCCCGTTCATCTGACTCACTGCCCCGTCGGACCCTCGAATTGATGCGCTGCCTGCGACTCCACTTCTTTCTGACCTATGGAATCATGGGCAGCATCATGCCCTTCTTTCCCGTTTACCTGCGGGAGGTCCAGTCGCTCTCCTCTGTTCAGATCGGCACGGTGATGGCGGTGGCCAGCCTGGCGGTCCTGATCACCCCCGTCCTTTTCACGTGGCTGGCCGACCTGAAGGAGAACACCCGCAACCTGGCCTCCGGCATCTTCCTGGTCAGCGCAACCGCGACGAGCCTGCTCTTTCTCAGTCGGGGATTCGGGTGGACCCTCCTGCTTTACGGCCTGCAGAGCCTGGCCCTGGTTCCCATGCTGCCGCTTCAGGACGGACTCTATTTCCGGGTGGCGCGCTCCCGGACGGAATCCGGCCTGGCAACCCCGCCCTTCCACCAGATCCGGGTATGGGGAACGATTGGCTTCATTTCACCCAGTATCGTCCTGTTCGCCGGCCTTCGGGCGGGAGCAACACTCAATATCACCCTGATCGCAGCCGCCGTCTTCGCCGTGGCGGGTCTGATCAACTCCCGGTTTCTCCCGGAGTCTGAACGCAGGAGGACGGAAAGCGCTCCCGGTGAAAACGCCTCCCGGCTCCCGACCGTCGCGGCGGCCCGGGTCCTCTTCCGGCCCCCGGTTGTCTTTTTCTGCGCAGGGATGGCGATACTGCAGTTTGCGGTGGCCGGTTACTACAGCTTCTACCCGATCTACCTGACCGAGGTGGCCGGGATCGAGAGCGCCTGGCTCGGACTGATCTCCAACATCGGCGTAACGGTCGAGATCTTCTTCATGCTCGGATTCGGCTGGCTCAGCAGTCGGCTGGGAATCCGCCGCATCATTGTGTTGGGCGCCATGGCCATCACTGTCCGGATGGCCGCTCTCGCTTTCCTTCCCGGAGCCGGCATCGCCATCGGGGTTCAGCTCTTCCACGGTTGGATCATCATCGCGACCCTGGTCGCTCCGGTCGTCTACCTCAACCGTCTGGCCGGGGACACCTTTCGCAATTCCATCCAGGGACTTTACGCGATGGTTATTGCGGGTCTCTTCCGGATTCTGGGAAACCTCTTCTTTGGGCAGGTCGCAGAACGGAGCCTGACGGCGGTCTTCCTCTACGGCGCCATTCTCAGTATCATCGCGACCGTCCTTTTCACCGTCGCCTTCCGGGAGAAGGGAGACCGTGAAACGAGCGCGAGGGAGCGGGCACCCGCGGATCCCGTGTCAAGGTAAGGACACCCCGGTCACGTTGGCGAATCCCGCGCAGAGACGAGACCGGTGACTGGTGCGACCCGCTAAAAACAGGTGATGCGACTCCCCTATCCCCCTGATTCCGGGGCGTAAGAGCGCAGGAGATCAATCGGATCCGATGGATCCAGCCATTCTGTTCCTTTTCCGACCTCCCGGGCGGCCTGATTCTCCGCCCCTCCGTCGCGGACCGCCCTCAGTCGGCCCTTGATTCGAACCACACCCGGCACCTCGTCCAGTCCGAGAACCTCAAAACTGTCCAGATTGAGAAACTGGTCTTCTTCTTCCGCCACCACGGATTCCGTCACGTCCCGATGATCCCGCAGCGCGCTCTCCCAGAAAACCCCTCCCTGTTGGGTCGTCCCCGTATAATCCTGGGCGGGCATTCCCGGACGAGAAACCGTCGCGTAGAGTCGCCCGAGGCGCACAAAATAACGCCCACGGGTCTGATGCAGGCCCGAAGTGAGCTCGAGCACGGATTGCCACTGAAGGACATCGCCCGACCAGCTGTAGACGCGCTTCATGGCAAACGAACCGATTTCGCGCCCATCGAGCGTGTGGATCATCACCTCACCCTCCCATTGGCCGGTCAGCCGGTTGAGCAAGGCCCGCAATTCATGGCTCGACTGTCCGGCGACGGGGCAAACCACCGCCAGAGAGACAACCCCCATCAGGCAGACCAACCAGTTAGTTCGGACTCGACCCGACATCTCCCGACTCTGAGGCAGGGACCGGACCATGGCAATGCTCCGATTCGAGCCTTGGGTGACCGTCGACGGTAAACCGGCCGACCCTCCGTCACCCTGGGAAGGTCGACCGGCGCGGGTGTACCCGCCCGAAGAAACCCGGCGGGGAAGAGTCACGGCCCCAATTGGCCGGATCTCTCGGTAATTGGATCAGTCCTTAACGTTGAAATTGAAGGGGATGAGCATCCGAACGTTGACGGGCTTCCCATCCTTCATCCCGGGCTCAAATCGCCAGTCGCGGATGGCACGAATGGCACTTTCCTCAAACTCCCGGTGAGTCGATGATTTGACCGATACCCGCTTGACCTTGCCGTCCGCCCCGCAGACGAAGAGGATCTCGACCGAGCCGCTGATCCCGCTCTGCTTCATTTCATAGGGATAAACCGGAGCAACCCGGTAAATCGCCTGGGGAATCCGATCCACTTCGCTGATCTCGAAGATGTACTCGAGTTCCTCCATGGCGTTGACCTGGAAGTCGCTCATGGAGAAGTCGCCTCCGGCGGTGGCGTCGCCCATTCCGGGATTCAGGGCCAGTTCAAGCTGGGCCAGGCTAAGTTTGGGCTGTTCCTGCTTCAGCTGGGGCTGATCCTTCTTCTCTTCCTTTTCGGGGGGCGGTGTCTTTTCAGCGGGGGGCGGAGGCGGCGGCGGCTTCGAAAGATCAAGCGTGGTGATGTCAACCGTCTGGTTGCCGACCGTGGCAATCAACTGGAAAAACGGAAGAGCCAGAAACAATCCCGCCGTGGCGAGAAAACCCATTACCCAGGCTACCGCCACTTTGTTCCAGAAGCTGATTTCGTCACTATGGGTACACCGGTAGTGTTTCGGCACCACTTCAACTTCTTCCGGTGGAGGTATGGGTGGCTTCATTGAGGAGCCGCCGTGCGGGCCGCCAACCACCTTCCGCAGATGGACCGCCTCCGCGGTCGACCGGTAATCCGACCGGTTGCTCAGAAACGTGCCGTCACTCCGTGAAGTGGCCGGCATTGGCGTTGTGTTCTGACGAACAGGTGAAGGCCCAAGGGTGAACTCAGGGCGCGTATTCATGGGTGACCTTTCTCGGTTGTTGCTTGAGCGAACCGATCACCGGAGAAGTGCTGTGATTACTGGACCGGTGACAGCTGACTGGTCCGCCTTTCTGTTTGTAACCAATATAACGGATGGAGGCGATCCTGGCCACGCGAAGATTGGTTTCAGGCAGGCAAATCTTGGTCTCCGCGACGGTATAATCCGACCTAATGGATACCGGCAGGCCCCCGAATAATGACGCGAAATCGGGAGTACCCACACATCAGACGATGACCCAGTGCCGTGTTACGGATGAAAGTGAACGCCTTCTCGAGCCATTCGCGGTCGTGCTCGTGCACGACCTCCCGAAACACCCACCAATTCATGCGAGACCGTCCGGAGGCACCAGCGGCGGACCAGCCGACTCCGTGCACCTCCCCCAAAAAGCGAATCAGGTGAAAGGGCGCACCTCCTGTCCCGATCCACCAAATGGTGTCGGGAAGGCCCGCCCCCACATCCCGGTTTCCTGACGGCACCGGCAATAGAATACGCAGGAACCTCCGTCAGTCGACGGCGTAGACCTCAACGATGGCAACCCCGGTCCCGCCATCCTTGCCCCCGACCTTGGCGGTGTAGACGCCCGGCGGCAGTGAGAGCATGAGGACCGCATCCAGCGATCCTTCGGCCAGATCGAAGGCACCGACGGTGGCGGAGACCGACTGGATCTCCGCCGCATTGGCGTTGTCACCCCAGTTATCGTTGATGTAGGCCGCCGTCAACGGGTCGGCGGCCGAGAAAATTTCGAGAGTCGGATCCACAAGGAAACCTTCGCTCACTCCCACCGAGGACAGGCCGGGACCAATGGCGCGAATGAGCACGGTTCCGGTGGTCGCCCCGGGCACGCCGCGAACGACAAAACCGGCGATCAACCGATTCGCGCCGGTCCCGACCTGGCCGCGGGTCGAGATATTGCTGAACTCCGCATCGGACGGCGCCGGCGGCGGCTCGATCACCGGGAAAAGGGTCCGGTGACGGATCATCGCCTCGAGGTAATAGAAATCGCCGAAACTCGTTCCTTCCTCCGGATCGCCCCATCTGCCGCAGCCTTTACGCAGGATCGGCTGGTAGGCCGTGCCCTGGGCCAGATAGTCCGGACCGCCCAGCGAAAGCAGGATATTGCGGGCGGCATCCAGATACTTCTGGCTTCCGGTCATATCGTAGAGTTCAAGAGCCGCCGACGCAACGATGGCCGCCGCACTGGTGTCCCGGGAATTGGACCCGTCGAGGGGTGCATCAAAATCCGAAAAAGGGACGAAGTCGTTCGTCTGGGCCGCCGTCATCGCCATGAATTTGTCAAAGACCTTGTCCGCCCGGTCCAGCATCCGTTCCAGGCCGGTGTAGCGGTAGACCATGGTATAGCCGTAAACGGACCAGGCCTGGCCCCGTGACCAGGTGGATTCGGTCTTCCACCCCTGGGCGGTCCGCTTGTAGTCCACGCTCCCGTCCGCTTTGTATCCTACTACATGATACGTGCTGTAGTCGGGACGGACGAGATCCTCCCAGGTCCGGTCGGCGTGGGAAACCGCGTAGGTCACATAGTCGGGATTGCCACCATTGGTGCCGACAAAGAGCGGGAGCTCCATGTTCATCATCATGTCGACATTGACCTCGAAGACCATGTCGTTGGGATTGGTCGTGTTGGCGGTGATGGACGGGCTGTTGACCGGATCCGAAGAGGTGTTCCTCCAGGCCCGATAACAACCGATGGTCGGATTGTAGCGCTGGGTGGCGAAGGTATTGGCCGCCGTCTTCATCACCTCGAGGTAATCGACATCGGTCTTTCCAGTCAGGGTATAACCAAGGCCGAAGCTGCAGAAAATCTGGAAGCCGGTATCATTGTCCGCCTCGATCGATCGCGCCCGGACACCCTCCGTCCAGGTCTCCGCCCAGCCCAGGAATTTGTCCTCGCCGGTCAGATCATAGAGGTACCAGAACATGCCCGGGGTGAATCCGCTGCACCAGGAGGACCGGCTCTTGATCGACCACACACCCGCCGGATTGGAATATTCCGGGAAGCGGTTGTTGGTTCGGAGAATGCCGGCGAGCTTCTCGATCTGAACCGCGGAAAAGGCCAGTCCATTGTCGATGCTGCTCTCAATGTCCGCCCGGGCCGCACCGGAAAATCCGGCGACAACCAGGAGAGAAACCAGAAGGAATCGGACACGCGGGACCGGCGTGGAGGGGGATGGTGGAGGGAACACGCGCGGATCATGGAGCAACGAACCGCAGAAGTCACTTTGATAATTATTAATTTCGACCGGATTTAATCCCGCCCGGAGAAAAGAATGAAGCATGGAAGGGTGGCCGCTCTTGCGTCAATTCGACGGACTCTTCATCGTCTCCCCACGATCATGCCTGCCCCATCCGAGCCCGGTCCCGCCCGTTGGGAAATCCCCGAAATCTTCCTCTCCTCACCCTTCGGCGTCTGCCTGCTCGACGCCCAGGGAATTCTCCGGGCGGCCAATCTCGAAGCGGCCCGGATTCTCCGGTTGGGCCCGGAAACCAAAGGGTCGCTCTTCACCGACTGCACCGACGAGGCGTCCCGTCCGGACGTGATCGCACTCCTGGAGCGGGAGGCCCTCACGGAGACCGGCCTGCCCCCGACGTCCATCCGGTTCATTCTGGGCGACGGGATTCCCCGCCACCTTGAGATTTCCTCCACCCGGGGAGCCTCCCTCCCACCCGGGGCCCGGCTTCTCATTCTCCACGAGCTGGGGATCGACGACCACGCCCGCAGTTACGACCGGTCGATCCTGCTCAGCCTGATGGAGGTGATCCCGGACAATATCTACTTCAAGGACCGGCAGAGCCGTTTCCTGAGGATCAACCGGTCCCATGCCAACCACTTCGGTCTGAGCGACCCCGAGCAGGCGGTGGGAAAGACTGATTTTGATTTCTTCACGCCCGAGCATGCCCAACCCGCCTTCGACGAGGAGCAGGAGATTCTCCGGACCGGCATTCCCGTGATCAACCGGGAGCAGAAGGAGACCCTGCACGACGGGCGGATCTACTGGGTTTCAACGACCAAGCTTCCCTTCTACGACCGTGAGGACAAGATCATCGGAACCTTCGGGATCTCCCGCGATATCACCGAGAACAAGAAGGTGGAACAGGCCCTCTACGAGGAGAGGAACCTCCTGCGGACCCTGATCGACATTCTGCCCAGCCGCATTTTCATCAAGGATCTCGACAGCCGGTTTGTCATCAACAACCGGTCCCATCTCGATCAGCTGAAGGTGAAGACCCAGGAGGAGGCGATCGGCAAGTCCACCTACGATTTTTACCCGACCGAACGCGGGCAGCAGGCTCTCGACGACGATCGCGAGGTCCTCGCCACCGGAAAGCCCATCATCAATCGCGAAAAGACCTACCTCGATGACGACGGCGAGCCGGTCTGGTCGCTGACGACCAAGGTGCCGTTGAAGGATTCCAACGGCAGGATGATCGGGCTGGTCGGGATCAGTCACGACATCACCGAACGCAAGCGCGCCGAGCAGGAACTGACCCGTCGCAATCAGGAGATGCAGGCGGACTTGAAGATGGCACGCGAAATCCAGCAGTCCCTCCTCACGCACCACTACCCATCCTTTCCGGAAGGGGCCGCGCCGGAGGACAGCATCCTCCGTTTCGCCCACCGCTATATTCCGGCCTCCAGCCTGGCCGGCGACTTCTTCGACATCGTTCAGGTTTCCGATTCCGAAGCAGGCATACTTGTCTGCGACGTGATGGGACACGGGGTCAAGGCCGCCCTCGTGACGGCTTTCATCCGCGGTCTGGTCGAGGAATTGATGCCGCTGGCTTCACGGCCCGGCGACTTCCTGAGCGAGTTGAACCGGGCCATCTTCGCGATTTTCCAGCAATCGGAATCCCGCCTCTTCGTGACGACTCTCTACTGCGTGGCCGACACCGGGCGCGGACAGCTCCGCTACGCCAACGGCGGACACCCCGCGCCCTACCTCATCCATGAAGCCGGGGACTCGGTCACCCGGATCCGTCCGGAAGATTACGACCCGGAACCGGCGCTCGGCCTGATCAACCATTTCCAGTATTCGACCTGGGAACACCCGCTGACCCGCAAGGACCGCCTGATCGCCTTCACCGACGGTCTCTTTGAGATCGACGGGCCCGACGGCGAACAACTGGGGGAGAACTGGCTCTTCAATCTCGTCCACGAGAACCGCCGACTCTCCCTTGAGGACCTCTTCGACCACCTGCTCAAGGAGGCCCGCCATCAACTCGGGAGCAATGAATTCGAAGACGACGTCTGCCTCGTCGGCTCCCGGATCGAAGACAGCCGCCGAAGCGACCCGGCCATCGCCTTCGAAGTCTAGTGTGCTGTCAGAGAAAGTGAACGGTTTCTAGATCAACCCGTTCTGGATCGCGTACTTGGTCAGGCCCGGGACATCGCGGATCGCGAGCTTCTGCATGATATTGGCCCGGTGGCTGTCGACCGTGCGCACACTCAGGCTGAGCTCTTCCGCAATCTCCCGACTGGTCTTGCCGTCCACCACCTGCTGGAGGACCTGGATTTCCCGCGATGAGAGCGCTTTCTGCCCCTGGTCGGCGCCACCGGAAAGGTACTGTCGCATGGCGACGTTGGCCTTGGGACCCAGATAGGTGCCGCCCGCCATGATCGTTTCCAGACCGGTTCGGAATTCTTCGAAGCCGTCGGTCTTGACCACATACCCGTCCGCCCCGGCGGCGAGCACCTCCTTGACATTGCGGGGAGAGCCCTGCCCGGAAAAGACCAGCGTCTTGACGGTCGGACATTCCTCGGCAATTCGATGAAGCACTTCGACGCCGTTCATGCCGGGAAGCACCAGATCAAGGATGACTACATCGGGTTTCTTCTCGATGACGGCCTCGATGCCGGTTTCTCCGTCGAAAAAGGTGCCAATGACTTCGAACCCGCCCGTGATCTGGACGAGTTCGGCAAGCATGTCGCAGATGGCACGCTGATCTTCGATAATGACGACGCGCTTCATACGTCCCCATTATCGGCCGGGAACGCCCCGTCTGGAACCTTACGGCCAAGATCCGTGGATTTTCTGAGCCCCTCTGTAAAGAAGTGGCGAAAGAACCACCCGTTTCACCCCTTCCTACCCCATCCGCCCCCCCCGGGAGTTTCGATGACGAGGCGGTCGCCCGATCCAAGATCGGCAGCGGCGATGGAGGGCAGCACCTCGACGCGTCCGTCGGCCCGGATGATCCATTGGCGGCCGCATTCGCCTGCGGAACCTCCCGCCATCCCGTAGGGGGCCACGACCCGATGTTGGGTGAGAAGGGAGAGCTCGGCCGGTTCAAGGAACTCAATTTCCCGAATGACGCCATTTCCGCCGCGAAACTGACCACCCCCACCCGAGCCAAACCGGACACCGAACCGATGCAAACGGACCGGATGCCGCCATTCGAGGATCTCCGGATCGGTGATCGCCGTATTGGTCATATGGGTGTGGATGGCATCGGAACCGGCGGATCCCGGTCCGGCCCCTGCCCCTCCCGCGATCGTCTCATAATAGCTTCCCCGGGAAGTGCCGAAGATCAGGTTGTTCATCGTGCCCTGACTGCAGGCTGCCAGGCCGAGCGCCTTGATCAGCAGGTCGACCACCCGCTGGCTGGTCTCCACATTGCCGCCCACCACCGGTGGGCAGCGGGAGGCCTCCACGGCGAAGGAGGGATTGAGCAAGCCGGGGGGGAGGTCGGAACGGACCGAATTGAGGAGACCCTCATTCAATGGCACCTCGGTCCGGACAAAGAGTCGCAGAACGTAGAGAAGGGCACTGCGCACCACCGCGGGGGTCGCGTTCAGATTTCCGGGATGAAGGCCGCCACTGCCGGAAAAATCAACGCGGATCCCTTCCGGCTCAACCTGAATGGCCACCTTCAGGGGGGTTCCATCGTCAAGGAATTCCTCCGCCTGAAGAGCGCCTTGTCGGATCTCCGAAAACCGCTGACGGACCAGATCGTCCGCCCGCTCGGCCAACGCTTTGAGTGAATCCGCGAATCGTTGTTTTCCAAGGCCCGCGATCATGGCACCCAATTCCAGAGCGGCCGCCCGATTGGCCGCCATCTGGGCATCGAGATCCGCCAGGTTCTCCTCGGGAGAACGGCTGGGGAAACGCGCCTCCCTCAAGAGCCGCTCGAGCGGACTCCAGTCGACACGGCCACGATGTGCAACCCGGATTGGGGGAATGACCACCCCCTCCTCTTCAAGGTTGCGGGCGTCCGGCGGCATCGATCCCGGACGAATCCCCCCGATTTCCGCATGGTGGGCGCGGTTGGCCACAAAGGCCCGCAGGACTCCGTCGTCCGAGAAAACCGGCGTGATCAGGGTCACATCCGGCAGGTGGGATCCGCCAAACCCCGGGTGATTGGTGACCACGGCATCGCCGGGCCTCCAATCGATTTCCTCGGTGACCCGACGCACGCAGAGTCCGAGGGCCCCGAGATGGACCGGGATATGGGGCGCATTGACGACCAGACGTCCTTCCGCGTCGAGGAGACCACAGGAAAAATCCAACCGTTCCTTCATGTTGGTCGAGAGGGCCGTGCGCTGAAGCAACTCTCCCATATCCTCAACGATGGCGCCCAGGCGATTGGAGACCAATTCGAGGGCCACGATGGATTCTCCGCTACGGGCGACATCGTGCCCGCTGTCGGTCCCGGCATCCTCAACCATCCGGATCGAACCGAGATCGCCGACCACACCCGTCCAGCCTTTCTCAATAAAGAGAGTGCTGAACCGGTCCTGAACAATGGCCGGTCCCGCCAATACGTCGCCCGGACCAAGTGAGGCCCGCTCCCGGAGAACGGGACGCTCACCGCCGGTCGCCGCCTTCAGCCGCTGGCGGCGCCGGAAGGATTCATGCCTGTCCGGATCGTTCGCCCGCCCGGAGGCCACCGCCCGCAAGGCGACCAATTCGACCGGCCGATTTGAAGGACAGTGTCCGTAGCGCTTTCGATGGCGGTGCTTGAAGCGCCTGACCAGCAGGTCGACCCGGTCCGCCGGGACAGTCAGGGTGTCCTCCTGACCCTCAAAGCGCATCTCCGCCCGGACAAACCGCAACACCACTTCGGAGGGGTCGACGCCCTCCCGGACCACTTCCGCCACCGCTCTGCGTCCCACCTCGGCGATCCGGCCGGCCAGGTCGGGCCGGATCTCTTCGATCGGTTGAAGGATCTGCTCGACGGCAAAGCGTTCGAGGACCGCTTCCTTCAGGCCAAGGGCGCTGAGCAAGCCGGAATCCCCGGGATAAAGGACCACCCGGATCCCGAGCGAGCGGGCGACCCCGCAGGCGTGCAACCCGCCGCCACCGCCGAACGCGAGCAGACTGTATCCAGAACAGTCATACCCCTCCCGGATCGATATGCGCCGGACAGCTTCGGCCATCCTTTCATTGGCGATGGCCAGGAAACCCTGAAGAATCGTCCCGTCGGTCGTCGGGCGGCCGGTCGCCTCTTCGATCTGTCGGTGAATCTCATCCAAACGGGATCGCGCCTGCTCCGGGAAAACCGGCAGACTGAAGAGATCGGGATCCATCCGCCCGAGCAGCAGATTCACATCGGTCAGGGTGAAGGGGCCACCGGCCCCGTAACAGGCCGGTCCGGGAGACGCACCGGCACTGTCGGGTCCCACCGTCAGGACGTGCCCGTCGAAGCGGCAGATGGATCCTCCGCCCGCCGCCACGCTTTCGATCTTCAGGCCCGGGGCAAAGACGGTCGCCCGCCCCACCGTCTGACGATACCGGTAGTCAAACTCGCCATCGTAACGGGCGACATCGGTGCTGGTTCCGCCCATGTCAAAGGCGATGACCCGCGGGTGTCGGGCCCGGCGGGCGATCGCCGCCGTGGCCACCACGCCGCCGGCAGGGCCGCTCAACAGGCTGTCCTTGGGCCGGTAGGCCGAACGGGTGACCAGGCCGCCCGCACTGGTCATGACATGAAGCCGATCACGATCGAGAACCGATCCCACCGCATCGAGGTAGGCGTTCATGATCGGCGCCAGATAGGCATCGACGACCGTCGTCTCGCAGCGGGGAACGATCTTGATTACCGGGGCAAGATCCGAGGAGACCGAGACGTGGGTGAAACCGATCGCCCTCAGGCAGTCGGCAACCGCCTGTTCGTGGGCCGGATTTCCATAACTGTGCAGGAGGCAGACCGCAGCCGTCCGGTGGCCCTTCTCGAACCAGGGACGGGCGATTCGCTCGATCTCACTCGGGACGATCGGGACAAGCTCGCCACCGCCTGCCTCCAGTCGCCCGGATACCGGAACGACCGGGCCATGAAGCGGAGCCGGACGCCGCGGATTGAGGGCAAAGAGGTCGGGGCGCCGCTGGTCTCCGATGACCAGAAGATCCTCCAGACCGGCATTGATCAGAAGCAGAGGAGGCACTCCCTTTTCCTCGAGAAGAGCATTGGTCCCGCGGGTGGTCGCGAGACGCATGGCGAGGGGCGGCAATACCCGGTCGCCGGGAGTCCGGGTCAGCACCCGCGCGGCGAGAATCGGAGCCTCTTCTTCCAGTCGCAATTCGGCGACGCTTCCCGGACCGATCCCGGTGGGAAGGTGGCCCTCGACCCGAAGTTCCCGGGTTTCCGGGTCCCAGGCGTGGACCCGCAGCGGTGCATCCTCCCGGCCGGGCCAGAACAGACGAAAACCCCGAAAGAAATCCTGCGGCAGATCGGGCAGCCCGGACAGACAACACGCACCGGTCCCGTTGAGCCGTGCGACCCGACCCCGCAACCCACTGCTGGAAAGAACTTTGCATCGATGAATCGATCCATCGGGACTCCGCCCGATACAATCGGTGAAAGTCCCGCCCGTATCGATGAAGAGTGTCCATTCGGGTTGATGCACACCACCGATTTCAGGCAAATACTCAATTGCGTCAACCCGACCGATCGCCTCAAGATCCCGAGCCCGAGTCATACGATGTTCACCTGTTCCAAGACCTATTCGGATATCCCGTTCGCCCACCGGCAGCACCGCCACGATGGGCACTGCTCGCTCATTCACGGGCACAACTGGTCGATCCGCCTGACTTTCGGCGCCCACGAAAACGACGCCAACGGTTTCGTCGTGGACTTCGGTCGATTGCGTTTCCTGCGCGACTGGATCGAGGACAACCTCGATCACGCCTGTGTCTTCAACGAGGATGATCCCCTTCGCGCGACCCTCGTCGCAGCGGCGCCCGACGCTTACCGGGTTTACCTGGTCCCATCGTGCTCCTGCGAAGGACTCGCCCAACACCTTTTCGAGGTCTTTGATCCGATGGTGAGGGCCAGGACAGAGGGACGCGCCTTCCTCATCAAAGTGGAAATCTGGGAAGACTCCCGCAACAGCGCGACCTACCGGCCTCCAGGGGTTTCCTGACGGAGGGTCGCGCTCATGCCGCGCCCTTCAAGGCTCAACAGAACGAAGGGTGGGCGCAACCGCTGAAGGTCACATCAGCCGCGCCAAACCTCAGCGATCCGCTTGCACCGAGCGGCACCGTCTCTTAGAATTGTCCAAGAGGGCCGTAAGGTTCCCAAACTGGCACAGTTCAAGCATTGCTGAAAGAAATATGGTCGCCGCAAAAGAAGATCAGCCTCGTGAGCCGGAAATGGGCAGCCTCTGGACGCTTTCCTTCGTCAGGGGTTACCTGGAGTTGGGCATGCTTGAGAAGGCGGAAAAGGAGTTGGCCAGGCTTCCCCTTGAGGATCAGCATCGTCCGGAAAGCCTGAGCCTGGCCGGTCAGATCCTGATGGCCCGGCGTCAATGGGAGGCAGCGATCGAGGTTTTTGCGATCGGTCGCGCCCTGCATCCCGGGTGCGTCGACTTCTACGTGAAAGCGGCCTACGCCTACGAGCAGGTCGGTCGCCTCCAGGAGTCCCGCAACATGTGGCAACTGGTCCCCCGGCCGGTCGGCCGGTCCGGATTCGCCCATCTGAATCTCGCCCGTTGCGAGGCCAAACTGGGCAACCTGCCCGCGGCCCGCCGGCACATCACGACCGCCCTCCACCTCGATCCAAATATCCGGGCGTTGCTCGACAACGATCCGGGGCTCGTGCAATTGCTGAACACCCCCGGCCAGAGCAATTGAGAGGCTGTCCCTTCCCCCGATCGTTTCCACGCTGGGGATCTACCGCTGGGCTCCTGCGAAACTACCTAGGCGGGCTCGGGGGTCTCCGTGGGTTCATCTTAAAAGTGTCGTCCGTGAGGGCGAATTCCGGGTCCCGGCCTAACCCTCGCCGCTGCTCTTCCGATATAGTCTCACGAACATGATGATCCCCTCCCCCCAGGAAAACCCTTCCCTCGAAAGCGCCTCGCTGCGCTGGTCCCTCTCCTTCGCCAGCGGCTACCTCGCCCTTGGCATGGTTCGGGATGCCGCCCGCGAGCTGGGCAAGCTCCCGCTTTCCGAGAAATGCCGTTCCGAGGTCATTGATCTCCGGATACAGGTGATGTTGGCCCGGAAACAATGGAAGCAGGCCTACCGGCTGGCCTGCATTGCGATGCGGATGTTTCCCGGGTTGATCGGCTTCTACCGGCAGGCGGCCCTCGCCTGCGAAGCGAGGGGAAATCCGGCCGAGGCGAAGAGGATCTGGTGCTCGGTTCCCAGCCTTTTTCACCAATCGGGTTTCTTCCACTACAAGATCGCCGGCTACGAAGCCCAGTTGGGCAACACCGACCGCGCCCAGGAGCACATCGCCCTCGCCCTGCGATTGGATCCCGATATCGAAAAGGATCTCGGTTCCCTCAATCTGCCGGCCAGCCCCCTGGCCTGAGTTCAGATCCCGGCAAGGGACTGCCGGGACTACAATCTCCCGTGTAGCCGCCCCAGTCTCTTGGGGCGGGAGGCTCAGAACTACGACCCGGCAAGAGACTGCCGGGGCTACAACCTGACCCGGCTTTCCCCGCGGCCTACGGACCGAAGACGATATCCTGAAGACCCGGATACAGTGCCCCTTCCCACCGGGACGCCTCCGTCGTGATCGTCGCCCGGACTTCCCCATCCTCCGAAAGGTGAACAACGACCGATTTCTCCCCGGGTTCGTATTCAAGTGCAATCGCCGCCGGAGCCGACAACTCGACCTTGATCCCATCGGAAAAGCGAAGGTAGCGTCCGCCGACCATGGCCAGCCGGGTGGGCTCCCCACCCTCCTTCATCCAGGCCACGGCAAGACGGGCGTCACTTTCGAGATCCCCCTGCAACTGGCGGTCGCCCGATCCGTTCGCCTGCATCAGGGTCCGGCCCCCCCGGAAAGCAATCCGATCGGAAGCCAGCGCATCGACCGCGAATTCTGAAAGGGATTCGGGGCTGGAAGCCGGGTCAAGAATCCCGACCGATAGCATCGCCTTCCCACTTCGCGTGTTCACGGTATAGGGAAAGGCGGCGTAATCGCCCTTGATGTAGGTCAGTTCGCCCGATCGTTCCTCGAATTGGAAACCGTCCCCAAAGAACCATTGGCCAAGGACAGCGGCCGGTCCGTAAGCATCTTCCCGGTAGGACCAGAGGCTGCGCGGCCCGTCCTGGGAAAGTTGCGCCCGGCCGCCATGCATGACGACGGCAATTTCGCCGGTTTGGGGCAATTCGACCCGATCGACGATGGCAAACCACCGACCATCGATCATGGCAATGAGGCGCTGGTGTTCGCCGCCGACGGCGTAAGGAGCCGACTTGATCTCGCAGGTCATGAAAGGCGACAGCAGGCGGAAACTCGAATCGGGCGTCCGGTCGACCCTCCGGTCCACCGGAGCCTGGCCATTCACCATGACCACATTATGTGCTTCCGCAGTCTTGTACCAGGCAGTGCGCTCGGGGCCGGCATAGCTTCCCCGGGAGTAGCCCGCATCGCTGGACATCATCTGGTTTTCCGCCTGCAGGATGAAGCTGAGGTGTTCGTAATGCTCGTGATTGTTCGCTTCAGCCACACCTTGGAACAACAGGTAGCGGTGATCCGGCGAATCAAAGGACCAGTCGTTGCGAAATACCGTCTGGCCTGAGGGCCCGAAGAGAGTCGGACCGGCATCGGGCGCCACGGCTTTGATCCCGGGCTGGTAACAGAGATATTCGACCAGGTGGATCGGGTAGTCCCAGGTCGCTCCGGTGTAGTTGAAGCCATCTTCGACTTCCGCCGCTTCAAACGGAGAATAGTCGGTGTTCTCAAAGTTCCATTGGAGGATCTCGGCCAGGGAGGCCGAGGAACTGAGAAAGGTTGGCCTGCCGCGATAGGCTCCCGCCACGAGCTGCGAGGGATAGGGGCGGATATAGCTGTCCTCGATATTGGGAATCCATCCCTTGCCGTTGCGGCTGGCCACCGGCCATTCGAAGGCGGGTTGAAACTCGCGGAATCCGTCGACTCCCGAAACGTTCCGGTAGTGGTAAAGAAACGGAAGGAAGTTGATCAGGGAAAAGGTGTAATAGTGGCTTCCCTCCCGATAGATGCCGTCCTCCCCAAAGAAGTAGCGGGTGTTCCCATTGCTCGCCGCGATCGCCCGTCCAAGCCAGGCCCCGGCCCGCTCGTCTCCCGAGAGGCAGAGTGCCAGTGTCCCCAGGCCCCAGGCCGGTTTGGAGAGATGATTGTGGGGACTGTCGGCCCACGAGAAGAGATTCTCGTAGAGATACTCGGCATGGTTGGCCAGATTTGCCCGGATTGCTTTGTTCTCTTCGGGACTCAGGGCCGGTTGCACCCAGTCATAGGCCGCCGCGAAATTCTGCGCCCATACCGCCTGGTAGATTTCGTCGACCGCGCTCCCCTTGATGATCGGGTCCAGCTCATAGAGTGGTCCGGCGTATCCTCGCAGAAGCGCTTCCCGGGCCTTCGCCAAAAACGGTTCGCCCGATTCGCCCGGGCTGACCTGATAGTAAAAGCCGTTGATTGCCGCGATCTGCGTGAGAGTACCGTAATACTTGTGGATCGTCTTCGTGCCGTCTGAGGCGGAAGGGATCTCCGGCAGAGGTGCCAGCAGGAATTCGGACTGAGCGACCTCATCCCAGACCATCGCGGCATGCGCGTCCGCATCCCGCTTGGCGATCAGACCGGGGACATCTTCCGGTCCGAACCAGAGACTCGGGTGGCTCTCGACCTCCGGCAACACAGGGTCCGCCGGCAGGGCAAAGCCCGTGTAGGTATCGGGGAACGTGATTTCGCCCCGGCATACTGGCAGTAGAGCCAGGGTGATGAAGAAGAAAATCCTGTTTCTCATTGATGTGGCGGGGTGCAGGGCAAGAGGACGGATGCGCGATCTTCCTGAGGCCTGGTCAGACTCACAGACAGTGTGGCAAAGCCGCTGTGCCGGCGTTTCTGGAGGTTGCGGGAACACTTCGACACAGCAAAGTGGCTACATCTTCAGGGAAAAACCCTAGGGTTTGATAAATCTTGGAAATCGGCCCACGAATCTGCACGAATCGACACGAATCTAAGACTGCCGTTGCCTTCATTTGTGTCGATTCGTGCAGATTCGTGGGCCGAAAAAACAATCATTTGACATCCAGTCTTTCGGTCGACTTCTCGAATCCGGGATCATTCCTAAACTGAAATTCCACAAATAGCTGGTTCAGCAATCTGGATGGTATGTGATCGAGTATTGGATACGAATTGCGGAGACTTTGAAGAGGAAATCTAGGCCGAATAAACACCCCCGTTGATATCCAGGGTCGCCCCGGTGATGAAGCCGTCGTACTCCGAGGCGAGGTAAACCACCGCCCTCGCGACATCGTCCGCATTGCCCGCCCGGGCGATCGGGATACCCGCAATCGTCTGGTCCGCAGATTCCTTGGTTGTATGGGTATTGTGAAACGAGGTTCCGAGGATCAGGCCGGGGGTCACCGCGTTGACCCGGACACCCTTGGGCCCGAGTTCCAGGGCAAGGGCCCGGGTGAAGGTAAGGACGGCCCCCTTGGCCGTCGAGTAAGCCAGCGACCCGGCATGCCCGCCTTTTCGTCCGGCCAGAGAGGCCAGATTGACAATTGCGCTGGCCGGGTTCCGCGAGAGATGGGGCTCGGCCGCCCGGGTCACACTCATCATGGAGGTGACATTCAGGCGCATCACATGATCCCAGAAATCCACGTCGAGTTCGTCCAAGCGCTTCCGGCCGACCAGGGAACCGGCATTGTTGATGAGGATGTCCAGTCCGCCGAGGGCCTCGACCGCACCAGTCACGGCGGCCTCGGCACTGCTGGGGTCGGTCAGGTCTGCCTGGACGGCAGTCGCCTTCAGTCCGGCCTGATGGGCCATGCCCACCAGTTCGGCGGCCCGTTCCCTGCCTGAGAAATAGTGGACGGCCACGTGGGCACCCGCTTCGATGAAATGTCTCGTGATCGCGTCGCCGATGCCCTGGGCACCCGCCGTGATGAGAACGCGCTTTTCCGCCAGTCTTGATTTGGGCATAGGTAGGGGTCTCCTGGCAGCAATTTATAACTATTAAATGGGAGTTGGTTCAATGGAAATCTTCCGGCGTTCGGACTCGGATCGCAAATTGGCCCGGCATAGGACTTTTTCGACCGGCTCACCGGAGGTACCGGGGTCACAACTTGCCTTGGTGTAGCCGCCCCAGTCTCTTGGGGCGGATCGCTCAGCACGACAGCCCGGCAAGAGACTGCCGGGGTTGCAATTTGATCATGCGACCACCGGTGGATAACTCCTGAGGATTTCCACTCCGGTCTCGGTCTTCACCTCGAATCCGTCCAGCCCGTAGGGACAGAGAAAACGGTCATACTGGCGGAGTTCGATCGTTCCGTGGGCATCGGCGATCCTGCAGGAACCCTCCGTGACAATATTTACCGAAAAGCGTCCGCCGCCAAGCTCGAGCCGTTCCCGGATCCGCAGCCGTTCGACCGCGAAGCACTCCGTCTGTCGGGGTCCGATCACAGACTCAAGCATGGAGCCATCGCCGTAGACGGACTGAACCACCGGCTTCGGTCGGTAGTCCGCCAAGACCTGTGCCACCGGAGTGGCTCGGAAATCGAAAACATCGAGACAGAAATCCAACCCCCGGCCCATGAAACGGGCGCTTTCGGGAATGACAAAGCCGGAACGCTCGAATTCGAAACGAACGACGAGGTCACTGGGCTCCTGGATCTCAACCAGGAACAGTCCCTCCCCCAGGGCATGCGGGAAACCACCCGGGATGATGAAGGCATCACCCGGCCGGACCGGAATCCGGTCAAAGCACCCGATCAGCGCCTCCATGTTCTGGTTCTCGATCCAGTGCTTGAGATCCTCCCGCCGTGGAGGCCGCTGAAATCCGAGGTAGATATGGGGATCGGGGACCGTCTCGCGGGATGAAAGGATGACGTAGGCTTCCGTCTTGCCGGAGGGTGAGCCGAGGTGCTTCCGGGCAAAGGCCGCCGTCGGGTGGGCCTGGAGGTGCAGGCGGTCTGCAGAATCGATGAATTTGACCAGGACCATGGGATTGGTCCCGTAGGCCGCGGTATGGGCCTCCCCCAGAAAATAGTCGGGATCCGCCTCGATGACGTCCCGCAGGTTGACCCGATGCGGCCCGAAAATCGCCGTGGCGATTCCCTCAACTTCAGTCTCACGTCCCGGATTGATGGCGCGGGTGGTCGAGCCGATCCAGTCTTCAGGGAAATGGGTGTCCGCGGGAGCCGCCTTTCCCTGCAGCCGGTCAAGCAGGCGGCCGCCGGGATAGGTCCGCCAGACCCGGTTGGGCGGCAAGAGCCCGATGCGTTGATGCAGGTCGCGATTCATGAAGAGACTGTCGAAAAAGCAGGGAACGGGATTACAGCGGAAAGACGCAGGAATGGCACTGAGTCAACGGGGGGCAGGAGGAATCAGTATGTGTAGTGGCGGTAGTCTCTTGCCGCAGTTCCACGCTGAATCGCCCCAAGAGACTAGGGCGGCTACACTTGGAAAAATAAACGAGCGAACGAGAAATGCCGATTCGGGTCCGAATTTCTGCCCAACGCAGGATCATTCGTAGCTATCTCATACGAAAAGAGAGGCAGGCCTTCCGGCCTGCCTCTCGCGAAGTTCAAACGGGGTTCATTCCCCGGAATCCTGAGGAATCGGCACTAGTCGACGGCATAGACCTCGACGATGGCGATTCCGGTGCCGTTATCCTTACCGCCGATTCTCGCAGTGTAGACACCTGGAGGAAGCGAAAGCATGAGAACGGCATCCGCCGATCCATCCTCAAGGGCGAACGCACCGATGGTCTCAGAGACCGATTTGATCTCGTCCGCGTTCATGTTGTCGCCCCAATTGTCGTTCGAGTAGACAATGACGCCTCCCTGGAAGATGTCGAGAACCGGATCTTCGAGGAAGCCCGAGTTGATTCCGACCGCGGTCAGACCCGGGCCAACCGCACGGACCAGGACAGTCCCGGTGGCGCTGCCTTCGACTCCACGGACGACGAAACCCGCAATCAGACGGTCCGGTCCGGTTCCGACCACACCGCGGGTCGAGATATTGTCGAACTCGGCATCGCTTATCGGGCCGGACGACGGAACCGACAGGTTCTCGTTTCCAACATCAACATAGATGTCGTCGATGTACATATAGTCGAGACCCTTCGGCACGGTGGCGCTGCCCGCCGAGCTGTAAAGGAGGAAGGAGCGGAGGGGCTCGGTCAGGGAGGGGCTGCGTTCGGCGAGCCAGCCGATCGGCGGATGGGTATCCGGATCATCAAGGGCTACCAGAGTCTGGGTCGGGAACTCCGTCCCACCCTGCACATAGACCTTGTAGGCATTGTTGGCGTGATCGAGAACGAACCAGATCTGGTACCACTCGTCCGCGGTCGGACCATCGACCAAAACAGTCTGGTAAGCACCAGGAGGGTTCGGGTGACCATTGTCGTAGAAGTCGAAGGAATTATCGAACTCCACCCGTCCGATCACGGAGTAGTCGCCGTAGGCGCCGGTCACTTCCGTGGCGGCGTCAGGTGCCAATGGATCGGCGATCGGGGCACGCCAGCTCAGACCCCAGACGAGGTCAACCACTGCCTTGAACTGGGAGCCGCCGACATCAACCGTCGGGACATTGATCTTGAAGTAGACCGTTCCCGTTCCGGCAATCTCGGGAATCGACTTGACCGC
This sequence comes from Opitutaceae bacterium, assembly GCA_041395105.1. NCBI lineage: Bacteria > Pseudomonadati > Verrucomicrobiota > Opitutia > Opitutales > Opitutaceae > Opitutaceae bacterium. The sequence goes on from JAWLBB010000012.1 coordinate 27,555, forward strand.
ACGTGCGTTGTAGGTCGTGTCCTTCACCAGATCGGCCGCACCGCTGTTGAACTGCAACACCTTGTTGCCGTCCACCTCGGCGAGCACGATCCCGCCGCCCTCGCCATCAGGAGTCACCGGGTCGCCGGAGCCATCAACCGGGTCCTGGCTCCAACCGGCCTCGAGCGCCGCCTGGTCCGCATATTCCATATCATCCACCAATGTCCATTCAGCCAAAGCAACACCGGTGGAGACGGTGGTGGCGGCAATTATCATCAGAGTTCTTTTAATCATGGGTACTTTCTTGGGTTTCGGTTTTCAGAACGATTCGCTGTTCAGAAAAGGGGCTAGAAATCAACGGCCACGCCCAGGCGGAAGCTCCGGGGGGCATAGACGGACCTGGTCCGCTTGGTCACCACCTCTCCGGAAAACGGGTCGGTGACCGTGCTGGTGACCAGACCTTCCGTGTCGTCAGTCAGGTTGTAAACATTCAGACTCAGGCGCCAGTTCAGGTCGCCAAAGGCATGGAAGCCGTAATAGACGCCGGCGTCGAGACGCCAGCGTGCCGCAGTCTCCGGAGTCCGGATGAGGTTGGTGCCCAGATCAGTGCCACCGATCGGGATCGAGGTCTGGGCCGGTCCGTCATAGCGGATACCGCCACTCAGGCCAAGACCCTTGAGCTTGCCCTCAAGGAAGCTGTAACGGGTCCAGAATGACGCCTGGTCCTCGGGGTTGAAGAAGAAGCTCAGGTCCTCCAGACCGGTCGTGATGTCGGACGGGCGGGCCGGATTATCAATTCCGATCTCGTTGCCCCGGACATCGACAAACTTGTCATTGACCCCATCTCCATCGGTATCCGAGCCGACAATACCGGCGTTTTCTCTTCCGAGGATGCGGAAGACATTGTCGTATTCGGTACCGAAGGCGGAACCGGTGTTCAGGTCGATGAAGTCAACCAGGTTGAAGTTCCCCTTGGCTTTCCGCTCGATGTGCGAGTAGTTGAGAATGAACTGCAGACTGGGCGACGGCGAATAGATGAACTCGAGATCGAGGCCTTGCGACTTGTCCGAAAACGTGATAAAGGTGTCGCCGCCCGCCGTGGAGGCGGGTGCACTCGGTGAATTGCCCGGACCATTGACCGGCGCTGCTTGAGGAGTGGGACTCCAACGGATGGGGTCGAACTGTCCGATATTGTCCGCAGAGAGTTCCCGGGCGGCAAAGGCGTCCTCGATGTACTCGCGGAAATTGACGTCAACGGTCCGCAGGGAATACCTCTGGCCATTGTAAACGACATCACCCTCCGGATCCGCCACGTGAAGGGTGATGGACTGCTTCACATCGAGTTTCGAATAATCCAGCCACCAGACATCCCGCCGATTGAATGGCTGTTTGGAACCTGCCTGGTGGTTTTCGATATCGTAGAGTCCCTCGAGGCGGGTCGTTTCCCCGGTCACCCGGTCGACGACGAACCAGGCCTGGGACCGCCCGGGTTCATTGACTCCCTGGACAGTCAGATTGCCCAAGAGGTTGTTCTTGACCGTCTGGGAAATGAATGCCGAGTCGACGCCGTAGTTGATGAGCAGGCCATCCGTCGGACTCGGGTTGAATTCCCCTCCGGAATACGTCGCGCCGGTCGGCACGTTCGGAGAGTCCACCCATTTGGACGGAGCCGGTGCGTCGCCCCATTGCCAGATGGCGTTGTCCCGTTCAATCTGATAAAACGCCACCGTTCCGGTCAGCTTGCCCTCGTAGGCATCCCACTTGAATCCCGCCTCGATGGAGCGGGTGTTTTCCGCCGGAATGGTATCGTTGTTGCCGTCGGTCAGCGAAGTATTCGGCGAGATACCCTCAGCGTAGAGACCGTAAACGGTGATGGCCTTGTTGATATCGTAATTAAGGCCGAAGGAGAACGAGGTTTCCTCGATGTCGGAGGCGAAACTCTTTTCCGGAGTGGTCTCTCCGTAGACGATGCTGTAGGGATTGTCCACCCACTTGAGTTCCCCGGCTCCGATCTCCTGGTCGTTCGGGCTGAGTCGAAGCAACTGCTTGGTTTCGGCGTTGTAGCGGTCGTAGCGAACGCCGATGATCGACTCGATCTTTTCGTCCCAGAATTTGCTCTGGAGGATGCCGTAGGCGCCGTGATAAAAGACATCCTGGTTGCGGTAGGCATCACCCGGCATGGCGAGATTTTCGCCGTTGTAGGTGAAGGGGCTCAGATCGTCGATCGACCGGAAATACAGCGCATCCCTTGCGGCGGCCTCCGCATAGGGAATCTGCCCGGAGGTCACGTAGGCATTGCTGCGGTCGATGAACGCCGCGTTGATGTCCTCGTTGCCGTCGAGAAAATCGACGTTGTCGTTGATATAGTGGTACCCGGCCATGACCGTGTGCTTGGCATCCCCCCCCACAAAAAAGGGAGAATCAAAGGTGTAGGTGCCACGCAGACGCCACTGGAATGATTCACTCGACTGGGGCCGCAAGGTCCACCAATAGCGGGTCAGTTTGAGGTCGTCATTGCTCTGCACCAGTTCGGGATCGTAATCACTGACATAGTCGTCGGCCGCGACGTTCTTCAGCGCCCAGAGGTAGGGCGTGAACTCCACCGAGGGCACACTGGCGAAGCTGACCGGGAGTTCGCCTCGAATGTTGAAGGCACCTTCCCGGTTGTTCATGTTGCGGGCATTGACCGCCAGTTCCTCTTCGTCGGCCTTCGTGTAGAAGACACCGGTCGAAAAGGCCAGGTTCTCATTCGGGAAAAACGACACATCGAGGAGCAGGTCGGTTTCCTTGCGTTGCTCGTAGGTATCGCCTCCGGTGATCCGGTAGGAATCCGGCAGGGTGCCTCCAAACAGGTTGCGGGTGTCCACGTTGCGGACCTCAAAATAATCCCGACGACGACCCCGTGGGTCGGCCACGAACTCCACGGGAGACAACCCGGCGACGGTCCCATCCTGGCCGTAATTGTACTGCTCGTCGTACTGGTTGCGGAAATTCGGCACGAAGGCACGGGTCAGGTCATCGTAGATCCATTGGGCGCCCGTACCATTGTACTTGACGTCCGATGCCTGGGCCTCGGCAAAAACATTCCAGCGGGTGTCATACCAGTAATCCAGTTGAAAGGCCCCATACTTGAGATCCTTGGATCGATAATCCGTCCAGTCATCGCGGGTTTCCAGAGCCCCCATGAACCGGTAGTTGAGCCGGTTCTTGTTGTTCTCGCCCGCCCGGATGATGGGACCCGTGATGTCCGCGGTGCCCCGGAGAAATCCATCCGAACCACCGGTCACGGAAAAGGACTGGTGCTGCTCGGAAAGGGGTTTCTTCGGGATGACATTGACGATACCCGAAATGACCCCGATGCCATAGAGGATGGAGTTGGGTCCCTTGACGACCTCCATGCGGTCCATGTTCGAGGAATCCAGCAGGCCGCCCAGCGCAATGTTCGAGTCCGGTGTGATGACCACGCCACCGTAACGGAAACCCAGGCGATTCTGAAAGGGGACATTGAATCCCCGGATGCTCACGGTGTTGGCGAAGCGGGTGGAACTGGAAGCCGAGGAGGCCGAACGCTCCGCCGACCCGCCACCGCGGTTGGCGTCGGGTCCGGTTCCGCCGGAGGGGGCCTCGGTATCGGAGGTATTGACACCCGCGGCGTAGGAGAGCGCCTCATCAAAATCAGTCGCGCCCAGATCCTTGATGAACTCCGAAGTGATGACCTGGATGGTCATCGGGAGTTCCTTGATCGGGGTGTTCAAACCCGTGGCCGAAACCGAATTGGCCGCGCGGTAGCGGTCGTCCTTGGTCGCATCGATCTCAAAGACCGACAGATAAATCAGCTCTTCATCTTCTTCAGCCGAGGCGGATTGTTGCGCGTTGACCGAAGGAACCATCGCGGCCAGGGCCGCACTGCCGACGAGCAGGATCGAGGTAAGGCGTGAGTGGAGCATGGGGGTCTGTTTTCTGAATGAGTCGGGAAAGAGTCCAGAGGCGCGCCGAGAGGGCATCAGTTCGAATGCGGGGAACCGGAGAGCAGGGTTTCGGGGTTGAGGCTTTTTTTTCCGGCTAACCGAAGTAAGGGTTGCATAAATCCGGCAGGGTTGCTTAATAATTATAAACCATGACATCCCTGTCAATGGATTTTCCTGCGAAAGTTTTCTCGCCCCTCCCGCTGTCGCCCTTTTCCATTACCCCTGTCAAGAGATAGACTGATGGCCCAAAACAAGAACCAGCGAATTTCCCAGCAGCAGATCGCACGGGACCTCGGGGTTTCCCAGGCTCTTGTTTCGATGGTTCTGAATGGTCGTCGGACCGGGATTTCGCAGGATTCCTTCGACCGGATCTGGAAGTACGCGATGGATAAGGGCTACACCCCGAGAGGCATGAATGTCAACCTGGTGCGCCCGGCGGAGAATGGCGCCCGTACAGTCGGCTACATCCTGCGGGCACCCCTGCAACTGGCGACCAAGAGCAATTTCTTCAGCTATGTCCACCACGGGCTGCATGCCAGCGTGACCGGGGCCGATGTCCGCACCGTTTTTCTCGGTAGCGAGACGGACCTTGATGCGGAGCAACTTCTGGAGTTCATCGACAGCCAATCCTCCCTGATCGGCCTGGTCGTGATGGGGGAATTGGAGGAGGCCTTCATGAAAGTCCTCCTCAGGTCCAGAAAACCCGTCGTCTACACTTCGGCGCGGTATCCCGGACGGTGTCACAGTGTCATCTCCAACCAGCAACAATCAGCCGAGCAGTTGGTCGAACACCTCGTAGCTCTAGGGCATAAAAAGTTTGCCTGGCTGGGCGGCGATGAAGGTCGGAGCCGCAACCTGGAGAGGAGAAACGCCGTCCTCGAAGTTCTGGCACGACATGGGCTGACTATCGAGGCCCGAGACCAGGTCGATCTGGGCGAAGCCGACCGCCGCGAGGGAGCCCAGGCCGCCGCCGCGATTTTCGGGACGAATCACCGCAAGCTGCCAACCGCCTGGATCTGCATGACCGGCCTGATGGCCCGCGGGGCCGTCAATTTTCTTCTGCAGAAAGGGATCGAAGTCGGTCGCGACATCAGCGTGGTCGCGTTCGATCTGACCAAGGTCTGCACCGAGGAGCATCCCACCATCACCAGCGCTTTTGCCGAACCGACAAAGATCGGCGAGGAAGCCGGCCGGATCGTGCTGGCGGCGAGCGGTGACAGCGGATTCCCACTTCACGAAATCACCCTGCCCTCCGTTCTGGTTGAACGTGAATCGTCGGGTCCTGTCCCGATGGAATTGAAGAGGACAATCAAGACGCCCAAGGCGCCCCGGACAAGAGCGAGAACCTGATCGCGGGACCTCCACCTGGTCCCGGGAAACGGCCCGGCCCATCTCCAAAGACATTGACAGCCAGGATCCTTCATTAATAATTATCAACCCCATGACACAAAACCCCGTGGCCCTCGCCGTTCTGAGCGAGGCCGAAATCGCCGATTTTCTGCCAGGTGCTTCACTTGACCGCCTCAAGTCCCTCCTGCCGAACCTGGAATTCATCGACCCGACGGCCGGTGGATTCGGTGACTGGCCCAGTCTTCTCTCGCAAAAGAAGCCGGAAATTCTCATCACTGCCTGGAAGACCCCTTCCCTGCCTGAAAGCTGGTTGAACGATCCGGGGTATTCACTCAAGTATCTCTGCCACTTCACGGGGACCGTCCGCAAACTCGTCCCCCGCCCCTTCCTTGAGCGGGGCCTCGTCCTGACCAACTGGGGAAACTCGATCAGTCGGACGGTCGCCGAGTGCGGTCTGCTCCTCACGCTGTCGGCCCTCCGCCGCGCTTCGTCCTGGGCCATCGACATGCACCTCAAAGGGGCCTGGAAGACCCCTGCCCTCGTCACCGAGTCCCTTTTTGGCCGTCGCGTCGGCCTGCATGGCTTCGGCAATATCTCCCAGCATCTGGCCCGCCTGATGCAGCCGTTCGAGGTGCCCATCGCCACCTATTCCCCCAGCGTGCCGGACTCGGTCCTGGAATCCTTCGGGGTGACCCGTGCCGACTCCCTTGAAGCCCTCTTTTCCGAAAACAACGTCATCGTCGAACTGGCCGCCTACAAGCCGGAGAACCGGCACCTGGTCTCCGAAAGAATCCTGCGCCTGATTCCCGAGGGCGGCACCTTTGTCAACGTGGGTCGCGGTGCGGTCGTCGATGAGGCCGCCCTGTTGAAGATCGCCCGCGAGGGCCGACTGCAGGTCGCCCTCGATGTCTACGAGACCGAACCACTCCCGGCCGATTCCGGTTTCCGTGGTCTGCCCAATGTCACACTCACGCCGCATATCGGCGGGCCGACCATCGACCGGCGGCAGGATGCCGGTGCCCTCGGCGTGGAAAACATCGCCAATTACCTCCAGGGAAAACCGCTCGAGGCCGTCGTCTCCCTCTCTGTCTATGATCGCTCAACCTGACCGATCCTCACCATTCCACTTCTGACAACACTGCCATCCGTGAGTCTGCTCGATAGCCACGACAGGCGGAGCGGCGAGACAGCGCCGTTGCTGCAACTGACTGAAGAACCCCGATGCAGCCACTTCGCTGTGTCGAAGTGCCGCCCCTTATCAATCGGATCCTTCCAAGAGCCTGCACCACCCTAACTGACGTGCGCCAAAGGCCCACCCGCCAACGCGCAAATCCGTAACTGAGTCACCCCTTCCAGCCAAACCCTCCATCATGACCGCCTCCATCCACGACCTCAACTGGTGTTTCTCGACCCTGGGCTGCCCGGAACTCGACCTTACAGGCGCGCTCGATCTGGCCGCCCGTTTCAATCTGCGACGCATCGAAATCCGCTCCCTCGAGAGCCGGGTGGATATGCCCGCCTACTTCACGGAAAAGTGGAAAACCCCGGCCGCCATCCAGTCCGAGCTGACGAAGAGAAACCTCACGATCGCCTCCCTAGACACCTCGATGAAGCTGATCGGCCACAAGCCGGAGGACCGCGGTGCCCTGCTCGAATTCATCCCCTGGGCCGAGGCCCTCAACGTGCCCTTCCTCAGGGTCTTTGACGGCGGGACGATTGATGGCGACCTCCGGGTGGAAGAACGGGACGAGGCGGCCGAGACCATCCGGTGGTGGCGCGAACGCCGCTCCGAAGGTGGCTGGAAGGTCGATATCATGATCGAAACCCACAACGCGATCACCTCGACGAAGGCGGTCCGCGGGCTGCAGGCGGTGCTCGATACCCCGGTCCCGATTCTCTGGGATTCTCACCACACCTGGAAACACAAGGGCGAGGATCCGGCCGACACTTTCGATGCCATCCGCGCCCACGTCCCCCACATCCACGTCAAGGACAGTGTGCCCAATCCGGAAAAGCGCGGCGGCACGGAATACGTGATGCCCTGCGAGGGCGACATGCCCCTGGAGGGCCTCCTCTCCAAGCTGGCGGAGGACGATTTCTCCGGCACCGTCAGCCTGGAGTGGGAACGCATGTGGCACCCCTACCTCGCCCCTCTCGCCGACGCCCTCGAGCACATGAAGGGTCTCGGCTGGATCGGCTAGAAGAAGAGGCCGGAAATCGGTGGTCAGTCGATTCGATCTGTAGGAGAGGCTTTATGCCTCGATCCAGCGCTTGAGTGGCAGGGCATCGAGGCGTAAAGCCTCTCCTACGCAGGGGATGTGCGCTTCCGTTCTTCCCTTCTTGGCAGTTTCCCCTTTCCATCTCTCATCTTCGACCCACACCCCGGTGTGAATCCATTCTCAATCCGTGCCCGCCACCACCTGGGAAAATCTCGACTGGACGCGCCTTGAGCGGCTGCGTGCGTTTTTTCTGGATACGTCTGCCATCGAGGGCCCCTATTGGCGCGACGAGGAGGATCTCCTTGCCTACGACCTGACCTTCGGAGCCCGCATCGGTTGGAAATGGGATCACGTCATCGCGGAACTGAATCGGCGGGAGTGGCAACCACCGTCCACCCGGATCTACGATTGGGGCTGCGGGACGGCCATCGCCGCCCGGCGTCTTCTGGCCGCCTTTCCGGACCACCCCTGGGAATCGGTTACACTCTGGGATCATTCCCCGCAGGCCACCGATTTTGCCCGCAAGTGCATCAGTGAAATCCATCCGGGGGTGGCGTGCCAGGTCACCCCGCCCGATCGGCTCGAGCCCGGCGCCCTCGTTCTCGTCAGCCACGCCCTGGGCGAGGCCCGCGAAGAGGACCTCCGCCTGCTTTGGGAGCGGGTTCGCGAGGCCCGGGGTTTGATCCTGGTCGAACCCGGAACCCACGAAAGCAGCCGGGCGGTCATCGCCGTCCGCGAGGTGCTGAAGGGTCACTTTGCCGTGCGCGCCCCCTGCACCCATCAGGCAGCCTGCGGACTCCTGACCGAAGAGAACAGCCGGCACTGGTGCCACCATTTCGGTCGGGTGCCGACGGAGGTCTTCATGGATGCCAACTGGGCCCTCTTCTCCCGAACCCTCGGCATTGATCTGCGCAGTCTCCCGGTCAGTTATCTCGTCCTCGACAAAGCGGGCGCAGCGAACAAGACCGAAGGCATTTCCCGCATCCTCGGCCGACCCCGCTTCTACAAGGGCTTTTGCCGGATTCTGAACTGCCAGTCGTCGGGCGTTTCCGAGCTTGAGCTGCCCAAACGGATGGACAAGGAACTCTGGAAGACCCTGAAGAAGGACCGGCACTCCGGATTGTTCGCATGGGAGGTCGAAGGGGATCGAATCCGTGAGGGCCGGGAGTCCAAAGGGTGACCCGAGAGCCAACGTTACGTTGTAGCCCCGGCACCTGTGGTGAGCCAGTCGAACCGGTCCCTTGCCGGGAACGACCCGAATCTGTAGTCCCGGCAGTCCCTTGCCGGGCCCGCAACCTGGGCTTCGGACCCGGCAAGGGACTGCCGGGACTACAACTCGCGGACTGGTGATTCGGCCAGCAACGGACGGCCCGGCGGTCCGTCCCTACCCTCTGACTTTGGGTAGGGCGCGACCTCCGGGCGCGCCGCGCATCGAACCTTTGCAGAATTCATGACCCGGGACTCAGGACGGATGCTCCGCAACGGACGGCCCGGCGGTCCGTCCCTACCTTCTGACTTTGGTAGGGCGCGACCTCCGGGCGCGCCGCCGCTGGACCTAATTGATGGTCACGTCGAGGCCGTTGGCCGCGTAGGTCGGCGAAACCGTCCGGCCGGCCGGAGGGGTGATCGTGCTGAAGGTTCCCGTCTTTGAGCTATAGTCGATCAAGCGGACCGTCGTCCCGTTGGCCGGGCTGTAGCCGGAGGCCAGGACCACCTGCAGCGTTCCGCCGATCCCCAGGGAACCCGGACGGGTCATCGGCTTGGTTGTTCCGTCGGTGGTCAGGCGGACTGTTCCGGCCCCCGCGAGGGTGACGGTGTTGAAATCGAGTTGCACCGTGCCCACGCTGAAGTCGATTGTCCCGTTATTGGTCAGGGTGTTGGTCCCCGTCGAATACCCCATGTAGAAGAGGCCGGCGATACTCCGGGTCAGGGTTCCGTTGTTGATGACGGCGAGTGTATCCGAACCGCCCTCACAATAGAAGCTGCGGTATCCGGCTGCGATGTTCATATTCCAGGTGGCGCCATTCCCGTTGGTGATGGTCGTATTGGAATTGCCGTTGGTCCGGAAGTAGACTGCGCCCGTCTGAGTGAAGATACCGTTATTGGTGAAATCCCGATTGCCATTCAGATAATGGGATCCCGTCATGGTGGCCGTCGCTCCATTGGCAATGATGGTGGTGCCCGCCCCCGTCTGAACCCCGCTGGAACTCCAATCAGCCGTCCCGGTGATGGTCAGGTTCCCCGCGCCCGAGATCGTACCGGCGGATTGAACAAATGCACCCACGCTGAGGGTCCCATTGTAGGTCAGGGTGCCCGAGGCGACGGTCAATGCAGCCAAGGTATCATTGGCCACCAGGGTTACGTCACTCACCCCGGTCACGTAAAACGTCCCATTACCGGTGATATCGGCTCCATTCGGGAAGGTATGGGTTCCGCGATTGAAGATCGCGAAGGTCCCGTCCGCCATCGAAAGCGTCCCGCCGTGGGTGGAGGCACCGAAGCCCTCAAACTGCAGATTTCCACCCGAGATCACGATCAATCCGGTATTGGTGATCTTGGTCTCACCCGATCCGGATCCCCAATAAACCAACCCACTGCCCTGTTTGGTCAGGGTACCGGCATTGACGAAGTTGAGCGTGCTTGAGCCGTCCTCGCTGTAGGCCACATTGTAATTCGGAGCGACATTGACGTTCCAGTTCGCCCCGCTCGCGTTGGTGATGGTCGAGGTCGAGCCACCCCGTGTGCGGAAGTAGCAGCCTCCGGTCTGGGTGAATGTCCCGTTGTTGGTGAATCCGCGATTCCCATCGAGGGCATTGCTGCCGGTCATCGTCGCCGCTGCTCCATTGGCAATTATCGTCGTACCCGCACCGGCTTGAAACGTATTGCCGGTCCAGTCCGCCGAGCCGGTAATGGTCATATTGCCCGCGCCGGAAATCGTTCCACCGGAGTGGCTCAGGGCACCGATGCTGAGCGTTCCGTTGTAGGTCAACGAACCTGCAGTCACCGTCAACCTGGGCAGGGTTTCATTATCCGTAATAGTGACGGCCGCCACACCCGCCACGTAGAACGTTCCGTCGCCCGAGATGACCGCTCCGGTGGGGAAAGTATGGGTGCCACGGTTGAAGACCGCGAAGGCTCCGTCGGCCACGTCAAGAGTGCCACCGTAGGTCGACGCACCGTTTCCCTCAAACTGCAGATTGCCCCCGGCGACAACGATCGATCCGGTGTTGGTGATACGGGTCTCTCCCTGGGAATAACCCCAATAGACCAAGCCGACTCCACCTTTGGTGAGCGTGCCCGCGTTGACGAAATTGAGGATGCTGGACGAGTCCTCACTGTAGGCAAAGGTGTAGTTGGCCGCTGCATTGACGTTCCAGTTGGCCCCTGCGGCGTTGGTCATGGTCGAGTTCGACCCACCCCGGGTCTTGAAGTAGACCCCTAAATTCTGGGTGAAGTCTCCGATGTTGGTGAACTTGCGATTTGCTTCAAGCACGTTGGTGCCGGTCATCGTAGCCGTTGCCGTATTGGCGATGACCGTTGTTCCCGCACCTGACTGGACCGTATTCCCCGACCATTCTGCTGATCCGGTAATGGTCATGTTGCCCGCGCCGGAAATCGTTCCACCGGAGTGGGTCAGGACACCGATGCTGAGCGTTCCATTGTAGGTCAACGAACCTGCAGTCACCGTCAACCTGGGCAGGGTTTCATTATCCGTGACGGTGACGGCCGCCACACCCGCCACATAAAACGTTCCGTCACCCGAGACGACCGCTCCGGCGGGGAAAGTATGGGTGCCACGGTTGAAGATCGCGAAGGCTCCGTCGGCCACGTCAAGAGTGCCACCGTGGGTCGACACGCCTGCTCCTTCAAACTGCAGATTGCCCCCGGCGATAATGATTGATCCGGTGTTGGTGATACGGGTCTCTCCCTGGGAATAGCCCCAGTAGACCAAGCCGACCCCACCTTTGGTGAGCGTGCCCGCGTTGACGAAATTGAGGATACTGGACGAGTCCTCACTATAGGCAAAGGTGTAGTTGGCCGCCGAATTGACGTTCCAGGTGGCCCCGGCGGCGTTGGTCATGGTCGAGGTCGAACCACCCCGGGTCCTGAAGTTGACCCCTAAGTTCTGGGTGAAGTCTCCATTGTTGGTGAACTTCCGGTTTGAGTCGAGTGCGTGGGTTCCGGTCATGGTCGCCGTCGCATCAGCGGCTATGATGGTCGTGCCCGCGCCGGCCTGGATGGTATTGCCCGACCATTCGGCCGAGTCGGTGATGGTCATGTTGCCCGCGCCGGAGATGGTTCCGCCGGAGTGGTTCAGGACACCGACGCTGAGCGTTCCGTTGTAGGTCAAAGTACCTGCAGTCACCGTCAATCTGGGCAGGCTCTCGTTGTCCGCGATGGTGACCGCGGCCACACCGCTTACCTGGAAGGTTCCGTCGCCCGAAATGACCGCCCCGGAGGGGAAGGCATGGTTACCACGGAGGAATACCGCGGAAGACCCGTCGGCCAGGTTGAGGGTGCCGCTATGGGTCGACGCGCCGTTTCCATCGATCTGCAGGGTGCCATCGGTCACCAGGACTGATCCCGTATTTGTGATGCGGGTTTCTCCCTGTGAATAGCCCCAGTTGGCCAGCGCAGCCCCCTGTTTGGTCAGCGTTCCCGCATTGACGAAATTCAGGACGCTCGAGGTGTCCTCGCTGTAGGCGAAAATCAAGCCGTTGATGACGTTCACATTCCAGTTGGCCCCAGCCGCGTTGGTCATGGTCGAAGTCGAACCGCCCCGGGTCCGGAAGTAGGTGTATCCGTTCTGGGTGAAGGTGCCGTTGTTGGTGAACTTGCGGTTGGAATCGAGGGCGTGCGTCCCTTCCATGGTCGCGGTCGCCGTGGCGGCAATGACGGTCGTCCCCGCCCCGGCCTGTATGGTGTTCCCGGTCCATTCCGCAGTATCGGTGACGGTCAGGTTGCCATTGCCGGTGATCGTCCCACCGCTCTGGGAGAAAGCGCCGACGGTGAGATTCCCGTTGTAGGTGAATGTCCCGTTGGCGACCGAGAGCTTGGGCAGGGTCATGCTGTCAGTCAGGGATACCGTGCCGGTGCCCACGCTGAAGCTGCCGCCTCCGGTGACTGCGGCTCCTGTCGGGAAATTATGGGTACCCCGGTTGTAGAGCACGGCGGCCCCTTCCGCGATCAGGGTGGTTCCACTGTGGGTCGATGTTCCGAGGCCCTCGAATTGGAGGGTACCCGACCTGACATCGATAATGCCGGTATTGGTCACAGGGGACGGACCACTGCTGTTCCCGAGATAGTTGGTCCCCGAGCCGTTCTTGACCAGCCTGCCGGCATTGGCGAAATTGAGGGTGCTGGCCGAGTCCTCGCTGTAGGCAATATAGTAGCCGTTCTGGATATCGGCATTCCAGACCGCTCCGGCCGCGTTGGTGATGGTGGAGTTCGAACCCCCGTTTGTCCGGAGATAGGAGTAGCCGGTCTGGTTGACCGTGCCCCGATTGAGGAAGCCCCGGTTGCCGGTCAGGAGCAGCGAATTGGAAAGGTTGGCCACGGCGCCGTTCTCGATCACGGTGGAACCCGCCCCGTTCATGGTGCCGCCGGTCCAGTTGAGCGTGCCCAGAATGCGCGCGTTCTGGCCGGTGGTGAGGGTTCCATTCGACATGTTCAGGGAGGAACCAGCTGCCACCTCCAGGGGTCCGGTCGTGGTCAGGTTCTGGCCGGACTGCATCTTGAGCGTGACCTGGGAGGCGATCCCGCCCACCCGGAGGGATTTCAACTCGGTTGCCTGGTTGATATTCACTTCGGTCGGTTCAGCCGGAACGATCCAGACATCGTCATTGGCGCCGGGAACCTGCCCGCCGGCCCAATTGGCCGGATCACTGAAGTTGACCGAAGTGCCGCCCACCCAGAGCTTGGAACCGGGAGGCGCGACATTCAGGCCGATCGTGCCCGGTGCGCTCTCGTATTCCCCGTCAGTCAGGGTGTACCTGAACATCGTCTGCCCGATAAAGCCCAGTTCGTTCGTATAAACCAGAGCTCCATCAAGATCTTCACTGATCTCGCCCTTGAGCGGCTGGGTGTAGCTGGCCACCGCGAGGATATCACCCTCGGCATCCTGGACCGGATTGAGGATCTCGTCCATCGGCAGGGTGGTCGAGCCGGCCGTCGAGACAAAGACCGAGCGGAGAGCGGCCGCCGGACGGGTATTGGACACCATGTAGACCTCGACCAGCACCACACCGCTCTCTCCGGCATTCTTGACCTGGGCCTTGGCCGTGTAGACACCCGGCTGCAACGCCATCAGGATGGCCGCATCCTTGCCTCCCGGCTCCAGGGCGAAAGCGCCCACCCGTTCACTGGCCGCCAGGATCTGGTCGGCGTTGATGGCGTCTCCGTAATCATCATTGGTCTCCACCACATCATTGCCCTGCAGCAGGGTCAGTTTCGGATCGTCCAGGGTGCCCGTCACAAAACTGGCCAGCGACGGCCCGACCACCCGGATCAGGACGATGCGACCCCGGTTGCCGGTGATGACAAAACCCGGAATCTGCGCTCCGGCTCCCTGCGAGGTCTTGCCCCGGTTGGAGATATTGACCAGCTCGGTCGCCCCGTCACCAAAGGCATCGTAGTCGTAGACTTCGGCAATGGCAATCTGGCTCTGGTCCCCCGTCAGGTTGTTGCCCGTGACAACGACCGAATACTGGCCGCCGGGCAATCCGCCGCCGGCATTCTGGAAAATGGCCGAGTCCTTGCTTCCGTCCGCAAAGGGAAGCTGCCACGCCCCCACCCGGGTCATCGCATCGATCAGTTCGGTCCTGTTGTTCCCGATCTCCCAATCATCATTGGACGCCAGGACCGTCCCTGCCAGCGTCTTCAACTGCATGGAGGGATCCTGCAGGGAATTGGGCACATTGAGCGCACCCAGCCAGGGGCCCGCCCCCCGGACCACCGCCGCCTTCTTGCCCGCACCGCTCACGACGAAGCCGACAATCATCCGGTTGGGTCCGGTCCCCACCGGACCGCGGTTGGAGATATTGGAGAGCCGACCCCGGTCGACCGCGATCAACCGCACGTTGGAGACGCCGATCACACTGTCGGCTTGCCCGTTCGTGTTGAACAGCTGCATCGCCGGAGCTATTGCCGGGCTGCTGCTGAAGATCTCCACCACCACGCTGACGTAGCCCGGACCCAGCATCGGGTTGGCCGCATACTGCGCGTTGGGCACCAGGGCGGTCAATCCGCTCGCATTCCCCTCGATCAGGACCTGCTGCTTCGTCGCGGTCGCGGGTGTCAACGCGGCGGCCGAGTCACCTTCGTAAACAACCAGGCGCACCGAATCAAACGATCCCGAACCGGCCTGGTTCGAGAGCCCACCCAGATCGACGTCAAATCGAAGCTCGTAGGCATAACTGCCGCCTGTCACCGCCTGGTAGAGGATCGCGTCGCCGCCCGTATCCGCCACCACCGCCTGGAACATGCCCACCGTGACGTTTCCCTGCGATTTCCAATCGGTCAGTCCGTCGCCGAAGTCGCCGTTCTTGAACAGATTGGCCTGGCCCGCAGCCGATTGTACCAAAATGCCCATGACAACAGCCGCCACCATCTTGCCGACGACAATGGCCAGGCCATTGCGATTCGATCCAGTCATCCCGTTTTTCATAGAGTCTCCCTGATTGATGAGGTCGCTACCCCGATTTGTTGAAAGTGTCGTTGAAAGACTCAGACACATGGCGGCCATGACCTGTCTTCCGGTCATTCAATGGCTCCAGGGCAGACCAACCCGACTGCCACGTCGGAACGCCTGCCTCGCACAGTTTTGCCGTTCAGCTATCGTCCGCAGCCTGTCTGCGAATCAAATGGCAACCGATCCCGCAACCGCGGTCTCCACAATCCCGATCGTGGTGGCCCAAACCACCCGTCCCCGAAATCCCGGGGGGCCTTTCAATTACAGCAACCGCGGAAGCGTAGGTGTCTGGGGGAATGAAAGCACTATGGACCTTGTCGCAGGCGAAATCCAGTTTGTTTTATCACGCCCCTTCGAGAAATTAGAGAACCTTATTGTCGAGTCCCCTTGCTACCGGGCGTAATTGCGGTAGTTCTCAGCGCTTCGAAGGCGCGCCCAGCGGTCACGCCCTGCCCTCAGGTCGAACGGGTGGGGACGGACCGCCGGGCCGTCCGCCCTGAGAATCCCTTCGTAGCTCATTCCTTCGCCGCGACCAGCGAAAGTGCCATCCCATAAGGATTGTCCTCCTGCGTTTCGATGATGGAGGTGAAGCCGAAGTGGCGGAGCGCCGCCAGGATGTCCGCCGAAGTCATCCAGCAGGCCTGGGGCTCGGTGCCTCCCAGGAATTGATGCACCTTGAAGGTGTCCCCGTAGAAATGGGGATGGAGGGTGTGGGCAAATCCGTGGGAGACCGTCGGTTGAGGCGGTCCGAACCGCTCGGCCATGGCGGGCTGCTTTTCGAACAGGCTGGGATGATGAGTGATCGTCCACAGATAGATCCGCCGGCAGGTCACCGAAAGCAGCCGGATCAGGCCGACCGGATCCGTCAGATGGTAGAGGAAACCACAGCAGAAGCCGATATCCCAACCCGCTTCCGGATCCCCGGATCGCTCTGCCAGGTAAGTGACGGCGTCACCCAGCAGAAAGTGCACGTTGGGCATCCCCAGGGTCTCCTTCGCCACCAGGCATTTGAGGTAGGCAATGGCATTGGCTTCGATCGCCTCCAGACGACGCACCCCCAGACGGGAGAGCATATGGGAATGTCCGCCTTCGAGGGGCCCCAGTTCGACCACGGACTGCCCCCCGAACCCCACGCCCGCCATTGCCTTGAGCTTCTCGTCCGCCCAATACACCCGGGGATCGTCAAAGAGCCCGGCCTGACCCGCCGTCACTCCGGCCTCATCCGGGAAACGACTGGCCCAGCTCTCGAAGAGATCAATGGCGTTCTGCGCGGAGGGCGAACGGTTGATGAATGGATAATCGGAACGGACGATCGACATGCGGCGAGGGAGATCTCCGCCCATTGAAACCGGAAGCCGGGCGGGGTGGCGAAACAAAAAGGCGGCGCCTCCGCAGAGGCGCCGCCCGGACCCACGATGAGGATCGTATGATCCTGCTTCGTCAGAGAACTGCTCTACTGGTTGAAGGTGATGTCCAGCGCGGTGGCCTTGTAGTCAGGCGTCAGGGAGGTGTAGCCACCCGGCGCCGTCAACGTGCTCACCGTCCCGCTGCGAGAACTGTAATCAAGGAGCGTGATCGTCTGCCCGTTCGCCGGGGCGAATCCGGTTGCGAGCAGGACCTGGAGGGTGCCTCCGAAGTTGATCGTCGCGCCTCCGTCAATCACCTTGTTGTTGGTCTGACCCGAGGTGGTCAGTCTGGCCGTGCTGCCGCCCGCGAAGGTGAGGGTCGAAGCCGTTCCCATATTGAACGAACCTCCCTGCACCTCAAGGGTACCATTGTTGGTGAAGGTGGAGAGACCGCTGCTCGTCCCGAAGGAGCAGTTGCCAACCCCCGACTTGATCAGAGTCCCGTCATTGACAAACACGATCGACGAGCTGCTGTCGTTGTTCACCAGACGGGTACCGGTGATGGTCCAGTTGCCCGCGGAAGCGTTGGTCACGGTCCCGACCGGATTGCCGATGCCCCCCCGTGACGACCAGTAGCCATTTCCGGTCAGGCTGTAGGTTCCCCGATTGATGATCTTCCGCCCCGATTCCAGATAAATGACCCCCGTGTGGTTCACGCTTGATCCCGTATCAAAGATCGTGGTTCCCGAACCGGTGTGCGCGCCATTGGTTAGAACGGCAGATCCGGTCACCGTCAGATTCGCGGTGCCGGTAAGGGTTCCACTGGTGTGGGTGAACGTCCCGACCGTGAGATTCGCGCCAACGGACACGGTGGCGTTGGTCATCTGGAGCGCCGCCAGGGTTTCGGCCTGGTTGAAGGTCACCGAGGTTGAGCCACCGCTTTCAGCCGTCAGCGTGGCGGAGTCATTGATGCTCGAGCCGGACGCGAAGACATGGGCACCGTAGCGGAAGGAGACCTTGGCGAATTCGGCCACGGTCAGCGCGCCCTGATGGGTGCCTCCGCCGACTCCGCGGAATTCCAGCGTGCCGCCCTGTACGTCGACCGTTCCCGAAGCAAGGTTGCTGAAGGTGGTGGTGCCTCCATTCGTGCCCATGTAGACCAGGGCACTGTTCGTCTTGGTCAGGGTGCCGGCATTGACGAACGTCATGCTGCTGCTCCCGTCGGTGTAGGCAATATAGTTGCTGGCGTTCGAGTTCACCGTGAAGGTGGCCCCCACCGCATTGGTCACCACCGACTGCGATCCCTGGTCGGCATAGAGCGAGCTGCCTCCGCCAATGGTCAGCGTGCCGTTATTGGTCAACTTGCGGTTGTTGCGCAGGTAGAGCGTCGATCCAGTGGAGAGATTCGCCGTCGCCTGGCTGCCGATGATGGTGGTGCCCGAGCCCGTCTGATAACCACCGGTCCAGGTGAAGGAATCGGATACGGTCAAGTCAGCCGAACTGGTCAGGGTCCCGTTGCTCTGCGTGAAGGTCTCCACGGTCAGGGCCCCTCCCGCGCTCAAAGTACCGTTGCTGATCTTGAGATTCGGGATGGTCAGGGCACCCGCGATTGAGACCGTGTTATTGGCCACTTCAAACGTGCCGGAGTTCGTCACCGAGGCCCCGCTCTGGAAGGTATGGGTCCCGCCATAGAAATAGGCCGTGGCATTTTCCGCAATGGTCAGGGTGCCCGCATAGGTGCTGGTCCCGCCGCCGCGGAAATCGAGAACTCCGCCGGCAACCTCGATCGTTCCGGTATCGGTGTTGGTGACATTGGTCGCATAACTCGCGTAACCGATATAGTTGGTGCCGACGAGGTTGGCTTTGACCAGTCTGCCCGCGTTGACCAGATTCGCGGTCGCCGAGCCGGTGTTGGCATAGATGATGTACTGCCCGTTGGCGAGGTTCGAGGTCAGGATCGCGTCCTTCGCATTGGTGAAGGTCGACTGCGAGGTGTCGTTGGCGTAGAACCCGGAGTTTCCGGACAGGGTCAACTCACCCTGATTGGTGAAACCCCGACCGCCTTTGAATTCCCAACGCCCGGAAGTCATGGTTCCCGTTCCGTCCGCACCAAGGATGGTGGTTCCGATACCGTTCTGAGTCCCGCCTGTCACGGTCAGTGTGTCCGTAACGTTCAAGTCCTTGGAACTGGTGAAGGTGCCCGCACTCTGGGTGAACTCCGCCACCGTGATATCCCCGCCGGCGTTGAGGGTGCCGTTGGAAATCTTGAGGGATTCGAGAGTCAGGGGATTCGGGACGCTGACTGAGGCCACACTGGAGACGTTGAGGGTCCCGGTATCGCTGATCACGGCATCCTCACCGAAGGTATGGGTGCCGCGGCTCAGGTTGACCTCGGCGCCGGAGGCGATCACAAGCGTGCCGTCGTGGGCCGCCGCACCGTTGCCGTCAATCTGGAGAACGCCTCCCGGGATGTTGATCGTCCCGGTGTTGGAGAAGTTCGACGTTCCCCAGGCGTAGCCGATCGAATTGACATTCTGGTTGTTCTGCTTGGTCAGGATGCCGGCGTTGTTGAAGTCGAGCCGGCTGCCGTCGTTGGCCGGGTAGGCCACGTAGCGGTTGTTGGACAGATTAAGGAGCCAGGTGCCGTCTTCACCATTGGTCACGGCCGACTGGGTCCCGTCGGTTGCATACAGCAGGGCGTTGCCCAGTTGGGTGACCTCACCATGGTTCGTGAAGTTGCGGTTCCCGTTGAGATAGAGATTGCTGTTGTTGAGCGTGGCCGTGGCCCCGTCTTGAACAACCGTCGTCCCGGACCCATCCTGATAGCCGGAGGTCCAATTGAGGGAGTTGGTCACGATCATATCGCCGTCGCCCTTGAGCCGACTGCTGCCTTCCTGGGTGAAATCGGTCACGGTGAGGGTGCCGGTATAGTCGAGCTCACCGTTGCCGGAGAGCTTCAACGTCTCCAGGACGTTGGCCGAGGCGATGACAACGTTGGTCTGGCTCCCCACGTTGAACGTTCCCGTGCTGCTGATCTTCGATCCGCTGGCAAAGGTGTGGGTACCATACTGGAAGAGAGCCTCCGCTCCCGGAGCTATCATCAGCTCACCGGCGTGGGTACCGGCTCCGGATCCGTAAAACTGGAAGGTTCCGCCCTCGACGAGAACACGGCCGGTCGCCTGATTGGAAAAGGTTGACGTGCCCGTATTGGGATACCCGAAGGTCGCGGTCCCTGAAGTGGTCGGCTTGTAGAGGTCGCCGGCGTTGATGAAGGAAAGCGCACCGGTATTGTCCTGATAGGCAAAGTAGCCGGTGGTATGGTTGACGTCCCAATCCGCCCCCGCCGCATTGGTCACGTCCGAGGTGCCTCCGCTCGCATAGAGATAGGCATTATTGCTCTGGTTGACCTTGCCGCGGTTGATGAAATCGCGCCCGCCCTCGAGCCTCAACTGGCCGTTCATGAGGTCGGCGACTCCGCCCACTTCAATAATGGTCGAGCCGTTGCCCTTCATGGTCCCGTTGCTTGTCTGTTTGAAGGTGCCGGCGATCGTGAAGTTGTCACCGGTGCTGACCGTGCCGCTCTGCAGGTCAAAGGTCGAGCCCGGGGCCACGTCGATCTTGCCCGAGGTGGTCAGGGTCCGGCCAAACTGCATGGTGAAGTCCACCTGCGACCCAATACCCCCGATGCGGAGGGATTTCAGAGTCGTATCCTGATCGAGGGTAATATCGGTGTCCCCGAGAGGCACAATCCAGACATCGTCCGTCGCCCCGGGCGCGGCTCCGCCGGCCCAATTGGCCGGGTCGCTGAAATTGCCCGAGCTGCCGCCCAGCCAGACCTTTGAACCCGGAGGCGCGACATTCAGGCCGATCGTGCCCGGAGCACTCTCAAATTCTCCGTCCGACAGAGTGTAGTTGAAGATGGTCTGCCCGACAAATCCGATGTCATTGGTAAAGACCAGCTCACCGTCGAGATTCTGGGTGATCTCGCCGTTGGCCGGCTGGCCGAAACTGGCAATCGCGAGGATATCACCCTCGGGGTCCTGGGTCGAGCTGAGGATCTCGTCCATCGGCAGGGTGGTCGAGCCCTGGGTCGAAACGAAGACCGGGTGCAGGCCCGCGATCGGGCGGGTGTTGGACACCATGTAGACCTCGACCAGGACAACGCCGCTGTCTCCGGCATTCTGCACCTGGGCCTTGGCCGTGTAGACGCCCGGCTGCAATGCCATCAGGATGGCCGAATCCTTGGCGCCCGGAAGCAGCGCGAAGGCGCCCACCCGTTCACTCGTCGCCAGAATCTGGTCGGCGTTGATCGCGTCTCCGTAATCATCATTGGTCTCCACCACGTCATTGCCCTGCAGCAGGGTGAGTTTGGGATCGTCCAGGGTGCCCGTCACAAAACTGGCCAGGGACGGCCCGACCACACGGATCAGCACGATGCGCCCCCGGTTGCCGGCGATGACAAAACCCGGAATCTGCGCTCCGGCCCCCGATGACGTCTTGCCCCGGTTGGAGATGTTGACCAGCTCGGTCGCGCCGTCCCCGAAGACATCGTAGTCGTAAACCTCGGCAATGGCGATCTGACTCTGGTCTCCCGTCAGGTTGTTACCGGAGACAACGACCGAATACTGGCCGCTGCCCAGGCCTCCACCCTCACTGTAAAAGATGGCCGAATCCTTGCTTCCGTCCGCAAATGGAATCTGCCACGCCCCCACCTTGGTCATGGCGTCGATTAATTCGGTCTTGTTGTTCCCGGTCTCCCAATTGTCATTGGTCGACAGGATGGTCCCCGCGAGCGTCTTCAGCTGCATGGAGGGATCTTCCAGGGAATTGGGCACGCTGAGCGCACCCAGCCAGGGGCCAGCCCCCCGGACCACGGCGGACTTCTTGTCCGCGCCGCTCACGACAAAACCGACAATCATCCGGTTCGGGCCGGTTCCGACCGGACCGCGATTGGAGATATTGGAAAGTCGACCGCGATCGACCGCATAGAGTCGCACATTGGTGACCCGGACCTCACTGTCGGCCAGACCATTCTGATTGACGATGGTCACCCCCCCGGCGATGGCCGGATAACTGCTGAAAATCTCAACCACCGCACTGGCATAACCGGATCCGAGCACCGGGTTGGGCGCGATCTGCGCGTTCGGGACCAGCGCGGTCAGGCCACTGGCGTTGCCCTGCATGAGAATCTGTGATTTTGCGGCGGTCTCCGGTGTCAGTGTGGCGGCGGAGTCGCCTTCGTAGACGACGAACTTGATCTCGTCGAAAGTGCCGGATCCCGGGCGGTCCGAGACCCCCCCCAGATCAATGTCGAATCGGAGCTCGTAAGCGTAACTGCCCCCGGTCACCGCCTGGTAAAGAACCGGGTCCTCTCCGGAATCGGTCAGGACCGCATGAAAGGATTGGGCGGTGACATCCCCAACCGTCTTCCAGTCGGTCAACCCATCACTGAAATCGCCATTCTTGACCAGATTGGTCTGACCGAGACCGGTCTGAGCGGACCATCCGAGAGCCAAGACCCCAAGAAACCGACAAAATGCACCGGCCAAGCCGCTGCGCCAAAACCCGATATTCCAGTTCTTCATAAATTGTTCCCTGATTGCGTGGCCCTGGAGTCTTGCTCTTCTACTGACCACCATTGGTTTATTCTCATGTCTCCGCAAACAGACCGCGAACCGCGTCCGGATCCCGCTTCAGACGCCGGGTGTCAATAACGACAAGGCCCTTCTCAAGGGCAAACAGGTCGTTCTGCAACGGGCGCATGGGACAACTGGAAAGACAGCCGGGTTCGAAGTCGAACACCTCGAGACCGGAGGCATCCAACAATGGAGGAAACTACTCACGATGGACCCTTGCCTCAAACCCAAAGAGATCCGGACAACCCTGAACGAGCCTTAGGGAAATATCGTAGGCACCGGAAAAAACGGAACCGCAAGCCATTGCATTAGATTATTTTATGAAAGTGGCGCCGATCTATTAGGACAGGGACCCCCCCCAGGGATCCGGACGGACACATAACCCGTTTTTCGATACGCCATCGTCCGCATCGGCCGGCCCGAGGCCGAGGCATCCGGTCCCGGCACGACAAGGCGCCGTTCCGTGATCAACCCGGCTGATCACGCGCCATAGCCCGCCGCGCCACATCGCCCTCGAAGTAGATGGTCCGGGTCGGAAAGGCCACGGAAAGCCCGCGCGCCTCAATCGCCCGCATGATCTTCAGGTTGATCCGCTGACGGATGTCCATGTGCGCGAGCCACTTCGTCGTCACCGTGAAATAGTAGACCAGAATGTCGAGGGAACTGCTGCCGAAGTCGGTGAAATTGACGAGGATGAATTCCTGGTGGACGTCTTTGTCCTCCCTGAGAATCCCACGGATGGCCTCGACCAGTTCCTCCATCTGGTCGGGCTTCGTCTCATAAGTGACTCCGATGACCTGCTTGACCCTGCGCTTGGGCATCCGGCTCCAGTTCTCGATGATCTCATTGGCGAGGACCTTGTTTGGAATGGAAAGCTGGGACTTCGCCCAGGTCCGCACCTTGGTCGACCGCAGACCGACTTCCTCGACGTCGCCGTCGATCCGGTCACCGACCTGGATCCAGTCCCCGACTTTGAACGGACGGTCCGCCGCGATGGAGACCGACCCGAAGAAGTTGGAGAGGGACTCCTGGGCCGCCAAGGCGACCGCCAGGCCGCCGATTCCCAGGCCCGCCAGCAGACTGCCGACCGAATAGCCGAGGTTCTGCACCACCAGGATGGCCCCGATCAGGATCAGAAAGACGCGGGCCGCCCTCTTGATCAGGGGGATGAAATGGTAGATCGACTGACCCCGATCTCGGGCCAGGTCCTGCAGGATTTCGGCCAGGAGGTCGACCAGTCGGAGAATTCCCCAGAATACGACCACCAGAGTGGACGCCTGGAAAAGGCGGAAAACGACCAGGTCCACCGTCCCATCGAGACTCAGGGTCGTGACCGAGAAAAAGAGTCCGACAACCAGCAACAGGCTTCCGGCCGGCCCCTCCAGGGCGGTCAGGAGGCCGTCATCGTAGCGGGAAGAGGTTCGGGCGGTCAGACTCTTCAGGCGGGCAAGGAGAAACTCCAGGACAGCCTTGCGGACCAGCAGGGTGAAGAGGAGGATGGCAAACGAGAGCAGGATCTGGCGCCCGGTATTGTCTCCGACCTTTGCCCGCAACAGACCACGCATCCAGGCAACCGCTTCCTGCTGGAGTGTCCGCTCCGCCACAACATGGGCCGGCTCGGTCGGATCGGTTGGACGTGCCTCCGACAGTGCCGCGGCGACACCCTCCGAAGTGGCGGGTGTCTGCCCGAAAGCGCCAGGCGGAAATAACGGCGAGAGAAGGAGAAAGAAGACGAAGAGCAGAGGATGGTTGAACAAAGCACTGCAAAACTACGGGTTGAGCGGCCCCGACCAAGCAAAAAGCTTTTCTCGGGGCGGGTCCGGGTTCAGCGTTTCGGTCTTCGCCGCGATCATGACTGAATCCCTCCACACTTTCCCTCCATGGGCCTGGGCCGCCTTTCTCCTGTTCATCACGGCCATGCTGGCGATCGACCTCGGGCTCTTTCACAAGGAGTCCCGCGAGGTCGGCATGAAGGAAGCCCTCGGCTGGTGCGCAGTGTGGGTCACGCTCGCCCTGAGCTTCAACCTGATTGTTTATTTCTGGCAGGGTCCGCAATCCGGGCTCGAGTTTCTTACCGGTTACCTGATCGAGCTGTCCCTCAGCGTCGACAACGTCTTTGTCTTCATTGTCATCTTCAGCTACTTCGGGGTCCCTTCCATCTATCACCACCGGGTTCTTTTCTGGGGCATCCTGGGGGCGGTGATCCTGAGGGCCGTGTTCATCTTCGCCGGCATCGAGATCATCACCCGCTTCGAATGGATTGTCTATGTCTTCGGGGCTTTCCTCGTCTTCACCGGCATCAAGATGGCCAGGCCCCAGCACGAGCAGGAAGACATTTCCAGGATGTGGGTGGTCCGGGTCATCACCCGTTTCCTGCCGTTCTCCCATGAGTTCTCGGGAAGCGATTTCTTCATCCGGCGCAACGGGCGTTGGCTGGCCACCCCCCTCTTCCTCGTCCTCGTGGTGGTCGATTTCGTCGATGTCGTCTTCGCCTTCGATTCGATCCCCGCCATCCTGGCCATCACCCAGGATCGCTTCATCGTCTTCACCTCCAATATCTTCGCCATCCTCGGTCTGCGATCGATCTTCTTCGCGGTCTCAGGATTGATGAACTACTGCCGCTATCTCTCCTACGGACTGGCGTTGATTCTCATTTTTGTCGGGGTCAAGATGCTCCTGTCCGGTTTCTACCACCTCTCCATCCAGGTTTCGCTCGCCGTGGTCGGCCTGGTCCTCGCCGTGACTGTTGTCGCCTCGCTCCTCAATCCTCTGCCCCAAACCCCACCCGCCAAGGAGGATTCCCTGCCCGACGGTCCCGGAGTGGGCCGGTGATTCCTCCAGCGATTCCATGAAATACGACTTCGAATCCGTCGTCGACCGCTCCCATTCCGACAGCCAGAAATGGCAACGCTACCGGGGACGCGACATCCTCCCCATGTGGGTGGCCGACATGGACTTCAAATGTGCCCCGGAAATCCAGGAGGCCCTCGCTGCACGGCTGTCTGAAGGCGTCTTCGGTTATGCGGGCCCGACCCCGTCCACCATCGAAGCGGCCGTCGAGGCGATGGATCGGAAATTCGAATGGGCGATCCAACCGGAGTGGCTGGTCTGGCTGCCGGGCCTGGTCCGCGGACTCAACCTCGCCTGCCGGGCGGTCGGTCAACCGGGGGATTCCGTTCTCACGATGACGCCGGTCTACGGCCCATTCCTCACTTCACCGCTTCATGCGGACCGGAAACGGATCGACGTCCCCGTCCTCAAGGCGGGCGACGCCTGGCAGATTGACTGGGAGGCACTGGAGGCGGCCGTCGACACACGGACCCGCCTCCTGCTGCTCTGCAACCCGCACAATCCCATCGGCCGGGTCTATCGCCGGAACGAACTGGAGCGGCTCGCCGATTTCAGCCTTCGCCATGACCTGATAGTCTGCTCGGATGAAATCCACTGTGAACTGATCCTCGACCCGCTGGAGCACATCCCCTGGCCCACCCTTTCCAGCGGGATCGCCGAACGATCCATCACCTTGATCTCCCCGAGCAAGACCTTCAACACCGCCGGTCTGGCCTGCGGTCTCGCCGTCATCCCGGACCCGAGACTGCGGAGCGCCTTCAAACGGGCCGGCGCCGGGATCCTGGCGGAAGTGAGCTGCTTCGGCTTCACCTGTTTCGAGGCGGCCTGGAGGAAGGGCGAGCCGTGGCGACTTGCCCTGCTCGACCATCTCAGGGCCAACCGCGACCGACTTCTGGACTTCGTGCGCAGGGAACTGCCCGGCGTCACCGCCAACCCGATCGAAGCCACCTATCTGGCCTGGCTCGACATCTCCCCACTCGGACTACGGAATCCGGTGACCCATTTCGAGAGCCACGGCATCGGCCTCTCCGGCGGGCGCGAATTCGGCGGCGCCGACCAGGTGCGGCTGAATTTTGCCTGCCCAACGACCACCCTGGAACAGGGTCTGCAACGCCTCAAGAACGGGGTTGAGGCGGCCCGGACGGGTTCCCTATCGTCACGTTGATGGCGCAACAGCCGACCCCTGCCGGTCGGTCCTGTGCGTCATGCACCGGGAAAAAGGTCGCCCGCCAGGAACGTGTCCGTTCAGTCGGGGCGTCCGCTTCCAAGACATCTTCCAGATCAAAGATCGCCTTCTCCGTTGAAAGAACCTGCTGGAGGATCATCTGCAGTCGCCCGGATGCGGATGGCACCACCTCGGCGAGGGTCCGTCCGATATGATCCTCGACCGACAATCCGTTGAGCTCGGCGAAGATCGGATTGATGTAAACATAGCGGTAATCCTGATCCCAGAGGGCCACCCCGATCGGCAGGTGTTCCACCAGCGATCGAAATCGGTTTTCACTTTCCTGGAGAGCCCGCTCCATCCGCTTCCGGTCCGAATCGTCACGGATGATGGCCTGGACCCGTCCGTCGGAAAGGCCGGTGGCGCAGACCTCGACCTCGACCAGCGACCCATCGAAGCGCCTGAGAACCCGCTCACGCCGCATGATCCTCCCGCGCACCATCTCGGCCAGGGCGCCCGGATCCACAGCGGGCTCGCGCGGACCAAGGACATCATTGATCGTTCGCCCGATGATCTGGTCTCTTGAGCCGCGCAGAAGCTGACAGGCCTGCCGATTCACATCGACGTAGCGCCCGTTCGAATCAGTGATGAACAGGCCGTCCGCCGCCTGCTCGATCGATAGGCGCAGCTGCTCCTCCGTCTTGCGGAACTGCCCCCGCCACCGCTCGAGAATAAAGAGCAGGGTGCAGATCACCGTGACCACCCCGAAGATGATCTGCGCGAGGTAACAACCGTCGAGAATGGCCGAAGGCGAGGGAACCAGCGGGTAGGTCGCGATGAGCAGACCCCAAAGGGCAAGGGTCCCGGCGAGAACGATCGCCGCGGGTCCTCCCTGCGACCGCTGGGTCGCGATGACCGCCGCGGCCCGCACCATGAGGAATCCCGAAACGACAGACGAGGGAACGACCAGCAAGGCCGCCGGGTAGCTGCCGATCGAGCATGTAAGTATCCATATAATACATACACCGACCAGCCACAGCCAGATCCTCGGAACCCGCTCCGGCTTCAGGGCGTGCCCCGCCGCCAAGAGCAGGACGGCGCTGACCACCCCGGAAAGGCCGGTCAAGGTCAGCCAGAACGGGCTGCCGGGAAGGGAAAACCAAGCGGCCTCCGACAGGAAACTGACCGTGCCGGCCGACCAGGCGGCCGAACCGAGGAAGAGGAACCGTTCACGATCCTTCGACCACATGGCCGCATGGACTGCCGCGACCAACAGACAGCCGAGGGCCGCACCGAGGATGAGCGCAAGGGTCAGGTTCATGGCGACAGGGGGAGAGCGGTATCAACCGGCGGCGGCGGCGACCGCGCAAGTCGTCGATCGAGTCCTTCCCGGACCAACGGCCATTCCTTGGCGATCACGCTGAAATAGACGGTGTCGCGGATATGGCCGTCCGCGCAGATCATATGCTGCCGGAGGACTCCCTCGCGACGGGCGCCCAGTCGCTCGATGGCGCGCTGCGACCGGATATTGCGCAGATCCGTCTTCAACTGGACCCGGATCATGCCCAGGCGCTCGAAGGCATGTCCGAGCAGGAGCCGCTTGCACCGCGTGTTCACGTCGGTGCGCTGATGAGCCGGATCCAGGAAGGTCCAGCCGATCTCCAGCCCGCGGTCCCGCAGCCGGATGTCCATGTAGCGGGTCGTTCCGACCACCGCGTCGACTCCTTTTTCCGAGCGGACGATGGCGAAGGGAAGGGACAGCCCCGCCCGCCGATCCCGGTCGGCTTCGGCCACGAGTCGTTCAAAGTCGGACCGGGTCCGATAACGGACCTCCGGAAGATAGGTCCAGATGGAGGGCTCGGCACCCGCCCGCATCAAGCCGTCGACATGCACGGCGGCAAGTGGTTCGAGGCGGACCGGGCCATCGGTCAGGATAACGGGTTCCAGAGGGGTTGCCGGATGCACGGGACCAGTGTCTGGCTGGAAACCGGCCGACGGCAAGCTTACCTTGGGCCCATCGCCGTGTCCGCTCGACAAGAGACCAGTTCCAGCCTAACTTCCCCAATCCGCTCCCCGTCGGTCCCGCAACGGCAAGTCTCGGGACAGGAGGTGCAGCGGCGGCAGTCTCTTGCCGCAGATCCACCGCGACCGACCCCAAGAGACTGGGGCGTCGACACCTGGCGAGTGAAACAACGGGAAAAACCAGTTCCGGCAGGAGACGGCTTACCATGTGCGGGCGTTACACACTGATCACCCCGGAGAAGATCCTGGCGGAACGATTCGTTCTCGATCAGGTGCCTTCGTGGAGCCCCCGCTACAATCTCGGCCCGACCCAGGAGGGACTCATTGTCCGGCGCGAATCCACCGCATCCGGTCGCACGGCCACCCGGCTTCGCTGGGGGCTGATCCCACACTGGACCCACCGCGGTTCCCAACCTTCGATCCTGATCAATGCCCGCAGCGAAACCGCGGCCGACAAGCCCGCTTTTCGCGATCCGTTCCGGCACCGTCGTTGCCTCGTTCTGGCCGACGGCTTCATCGAGTGGTCGCGGCGCTCCGGCGAGAAAATGCCCTATCACTTTTCCATGAACGATGGCCGGCCGTTCGCCATGGCCGGTCTCTGGGATCGATGGCAGCCGGATCGCGACGCGGCTCCGGTCGAGACCTACGCCATCCTGACGACCTCGGCCAACGCCGTCGTGGAACCTTTTCACGACCGCATGCCGGCCATCCTCGACGGTGAAGCGTGCGAGGCCTGGCTCGACCCCTACCTGGTGGCGCCCACCCCGCTCACCCGGCTCCTCCACCCCTTCGCCAGCAGCGAGATCAGGGGCCGTCCGATCAACCCACGGGTCAACAGCATCCGACACGACGACCCGTCCTGCCTCGAGGCCCCACCGCCCCCGCCGAGACCCACCCGACCACCGGCCGCACAACTCGATCTCGGAATCTGAGCAATCCCGGGCTGCGTCCAGGCCACGGCGTGGGTCGAACCACAGGGCCGGTCACGAAACGCGGTCTCAGGCTTCGTCGCTCTCTGCTTTGAGGGACGCTTCCTTGCTGCCGAGTTCCTCGGCCCACTGCTCCAGCTCGATCTCGCGCTCCTGCTGAGCCTGGAGTTTCTCGAAAAGCTTGTTTTCACTCGCCTCGAGGAATTCCTCCCGGTCCTTCAGGGCCGCCTTGGCCGCCATCAGCGATTTTTCCTGTTCCTCCAAAGTGACTTTGAGCGCCGTGAGCGCTTCATCGGAAGTTCCGCCCCCGGAAACACCCTGCCCACCGCCTGACTGACTGACCTGCTTGCGCGCCTCAAAGAGGGCTTCCGCCTCCCAGAGTTCGCGTTCACGCTCGGCCATTTTCGACTCGGCATCCGCCAGAAGTCGCTCGCGATCGACTAGACGCGATTCCATTTCGCGCAGATTGTGTTCCCTCTGGGCAAGAGTCGCGGGATGGGCCGAGGCGGCCGGGCCATGCACTTCGACCTGGGCCGGCGCCCGGCTCAATCCGACCGTCCGCTTGGACCGCAATGCCAGAACCGCCTCACCCGGGCCGTTGCGGCGCATTCGGGTGGACTCGAAATCACTGGTCCTCCGGCTCCAGAGCGATTTGGTGATCTGCTCTCGGGTGCCGGCAAACGCCTGTGGTGCTTGGGAAGAGATCATCCTCTTTCCTTAATCGGCAGGTCCTTCGATGAGATGAGAGACAAACGGATCAACTCCTGACCGATGGACCCCGCCGGAAGATGCGACGCAGCCAACCGCCCTTTTCTCCGACCTCGGAAACCGCGGAGCCGCTCTTGCCGTAAAGCTGGGTCAGGATGCCGCGGGTGCCCGCCTCCAGCACGGGATCGTTGAGCACCATGAGCGTCCGGTCGAGGGAAATTCCCTTGGCCAGCTGATCCCGGATTTCGGACTCTTCGCCGTTGAACCACATCAGTCGTTCCATGACGGCGTCGCGGACCTTGGCGTCGTATTCGGCGATCTGCTGCCGCACCGCGCGACCGGCTTCCACCTTTTGCTCGGCGTTCAGGACCGCGCCGTAACGCTGGCAAAGCGAGTAGCAGAACGGCTCCGGCAGGTGCCGGATGAGCAACGCGGTCGCCTCGATGAGGTGGAGCCCTTTGGAGCCGGGGCGAAACGGAATGAAACGGGCTATCCCGGTCTCATCCACGTTGGCGAGGGAATTGATGAAATCGCGGAAGTCACCACCGATGACGATCTGCTGGGCCATCTTCTGGGCAAAGCTGGCCAGTTGCTCGAGAGTCGTCAGTTCCTCGCGCTTGCAGAGATCCGCCGTTTCAGGACTGAGATGAGCCAGCGAGAGCGGAAAGTTCGGCGGGATGCCGAGTTTTTCCATTGTCTTGAGGATCTCATTGTCGAGAGCCTCGGCCTCTTCGGTCTGGATGACCATGTCGCCGAAGGGATCATCGAAGGCCAGGGTCTGCCGGAGGACTTCCACCAACTGCCCCAGCAATTCCGGACGTACGGCGAAGGCCGGATGCGCACAGAGCGCATCGAAAGAAAGATGGGTGTACTTGGACGGGGTTTCCATATCGCCCTCGATCGGCCACGTTCCGAGACCCATATCCTCGGAGAGGCTGCCCAGGCTGGTCTCAGCCATGATTGAATTCTGAAAACCCAAACGGATCCGATTCCATTCTGACTCGGTCACCGCTTCCCGACTCGTGTTCTCCACATTATGCATGGTCATTTTCTATCGTCCCCTTGGGGTATTTCTGGAGCGCACAATGCGGTATTTATTCAGGAATTTGTGCGGAGGACCGCATCGCAGGAAAGGACTGAAAGCAGGGGGGTACAAGCGGACCCCCCGCACCACCACCCCCCGGGCCCTACATCATCGGGCCGGTATGCTGGATGAGCTCGTTGGCCAGCTTCGTGTAGTCGCTCTGCACGGTGTCCGTTTCACTGCCGTCCTGCCCCAGCAGGATGACCGGCAACCCCAGGGTGACGGCACGGCGCACCACCGTCGCATCCCGCACCGAGGAATTGAACATCTTGGCGTGCGGCGCCACCCGTCGCTGGTTTTTGAACTGATTCATCCGAAGCTGCATCCGCATCTTCGGCACGTCGATGTCCAGCCCGGGTTTGATGGCGTTGAATACAATCCCGCTGACCTGGGCCAGCGGCCCCATTCCGGCCCGGCGGAAACCCGCGGACAATTGATGGAATTTCTGCAGCTTCTCGACCAGAAGAGTGAACCCGATCAGGCTGAGCGCATCGGGGTTCGCCGGAACGATGACTTCGTTCGAATTGAAAATCCCGCACTGGCTGGCCCGCAGGATATTGGGCGGACAGTCGAAAAGGATGAAATCGTAATTCGACTCGATGTCGGCGAGTTGCTCCTGGAAAATCGTGAAGTGCGGCCGCTGGGGATCGCCCCGGTAATCGCTCTCCAGGTCCACCAGGTTGAAGGTGGTCGGCACCAGGTCCAATCCCGGGAGAAGCGCTTCGCCCGATTTGCCCTGGATGACGTCCTTGACCAGGCAATCCTTGATCTGCGCCGGCGAATCGAAGATCGAATAGATCGCGCCTTTGTTCGTCGTGTTGAGCTGGTTCCAGCGCTCCAGGCGGAATAGCCAGATGCTGGCATTGGACTGGGTATCCAGGTCGAAGAGAAGAACACGTTTGCCCGCTTTCGCCAGACACGCGGCCGTATTGACAATGAGCGATGTCTTTCCGACGCCACCCTTATAGTTGATGAAGCTTATTTTGCGTGCCATCCGGTTACCAGAGCTGGTTGCGATTCATCACCTGAATCGGCAGAAAACCTGTCCGACTGACCTCGAAAGTCCAGACCGGGGAATCAGAATCGCACCCGTCCTCACGGACATTCGATGGGACCCGCACGAGTGCCCGCCCGGTGGTTCTCGATATCAATTTCAGCAGGATCATTCGGATAGTTCAGGAGGGTTTTAGGCGCGATTACCTAAAAACGACTGGATGCTGACAAAGTTTAGGTATGCTGGTTAACGAATTCCACAGTAATTCTACGGAAGCCGTTTCCCCCGGTTCCGGGCCCCCATGCCACAGTCGAACGGACCCCGGACCGGTCGGCGAGACGATTCTTTCCGGAAGATTGCCCTGAACCGGAAAATGCAGAGACTGCCGACTCCCCGATCGATCATGAAGACTCCCTCCGACACCGTTCTCAAACCGTCGACCGGAATCACGGTATCCCGACTGACTTCGTCCAACCCGCCCGAAACGCGGATGGACCAGGTGGCCACGGAGGAACCTCTCGAGATCCGCATCGAAGGGAAAAGCCTTGCCGTCCTCATGCGCACCCCCGGATCGGACCGGGAACTGGCCGCCGGATTTCTCTGCTCCGAAGGACTGGTCAGCTCGCCCGACGCCATTCGCGATATCACTCGCTGCGCTCCCGACTCGGGCGAACCCTCACCCGACGCCATTCATGTCCACCTGGACCCCGAGGTCCGCTTCGACTGGGATCGTGTCCAGCGACACACCTTTGCCTCATCCAGCTGCGGCCTCTGCGGGAAGGCCACCATTGAGTCCGTTCGGCAGACTTTCCCGCCCATCCACAGTCACCTGGCCGTGTCACGCTCGGTCCTCAACAGCCTGCCCGCCCACCTCCGACGGAATCAGGCAACCTTTGAACAGACCGGTGGGCTCCATGCCGCCGGGCTCTTTGATTCCAATGGCGCTCTCCGCGCTCTCTTCGAGGATGTCGGCCGACACAATGCCGTTGACAAACTGATCGGCTCACTCTTCCTGCGTCGCGAATTGCCCCTCGGGGACGCCATCCTTCTTCTGAGTGGCCGGGTCTCCTTCGAGGTCATGCAGAAGGCGCTCTCCGCAGGCATTCCCCTGGTCGCCGCCATCTCGGCACCGACCTCTCTCGCCATCGCCTTTGCCGAAGCATCCGGTCAGACGCTCGTCGGATTTCTCCGGGACGACCGGATGAACGTCTACACCCGCCCAGAGCGAATCCGCTAGTCCTTCAGACGCCACAGCACTTCTTGTATTTGCGGCCGCTTCCGCAGGGGCAGAGGTCGTTCCGGCCGATCTTGGGTGCCTCCCGGCGAACGGTGTGCCCCTTGACCGGCACAAACCCGTCATAGAACCATCGCCCGTCGACCTTGGCAAACAGGGCCCGTTCATGATGGGCATGCTCCCCGCCTCCGGATTTCTCGCGGAATCGGGCTACAAATTCCACCTCCCCGACCTCATCGTCCGCCCCGCCCGCTTCGGTCCGCACGATCTCCAGACCCAGCCAGTCGGAGTTGTCCGCCCAACGCCCGGTCTCCTCCTCGGAAAAATCCGCCCTCTGGCTCTCGGTCAAGGATTGACCCAAGAAGGGAATCCGGGCCTTCACATAGGCCGAATAGCGGGCCCGCATGAGTGCTTCGGCTGACGCCGCCGGCTGGCCTTCGTCAATCAGGGGCCGACAGCAGGTCTCATACGACTTTCCGGATCCACAGGGACATTCTTCCATCCCTCCGTGTCTAGAAGCTGAAGCCGCCGTGGCAACAAGAGACTGTCCGGAAGGCCCCGAAACAAAAGACCGCCGGGCTCTCCTCAGGGCTCGGCGGTCTGCTTTGGTTTGGTTTCCGGCACCGAATTAACGGGCAGATGCCCCAGTTAATCGGACGGAGCTCAACCCACTTGAGTGCCGATCCGAAATTGCCTCCCGGTCACCCCTGCCCCCAGCCCGCCGTATGCCGCAGTTGACGGATCCTGTGGGCACCCTATTGGGTCACGGGATTGAAGGTGATCGGCTGCTGCACCCGCCCCTCAACGGCCATCCCCTCCCGAATCCGCGGGATGAACTGCCAGTACTTGATCGCGGTCAGCGCCGGCATCTCCAGCCGGGTGTCAGTCGACTCAACCACCCGTGCATCCCGCACCTGGCCCTCTGTCGTGACCGTAAAGGTCAGCAGGACCCGGCCGGCGATGGGATTGCCATCCTCGTCCTCCGGTCGGAGCGGAACCTGCCGGTAGATCGGCGTCACCTCGAACTCGGCCTTCTCGTAACCATCCGGGCCATCCACGTAGTAGGTGTCGAAGATCAGGTTCAGCCGGGCAAAAACCGAATTCGGAGGGGCCGGAACCGAGCCTTTTTCCGAAGCGAAGGTGACCGGATAAGCCACCTCAAGATCGATCGGCTTCCCTTCCACCAGAGCGGGCAGGAACCGCCAGTCACGGGCCGCCGCGACAGCGTACTCGTTGAATTCGGGCACCGTCGACGCGCTGACCGTCGGATTGACCACCCGGCCGGACCGGTCGATGACAAATTGCAGGACCACCTGCCCCTCGATTCCCTCCATCCGCTTGGAGAAAGGATAGAAAGGGGCAAAGAAAACGAGCGGTTGCGGAGATTGAACAAGGACCTCGCGGCCTTCGTCCACATTGAGAGGAGTGATCTGGGAAACCCGCGACCCATCCGAAGCCACTGAATCGACACTCTCGACGTTCACAACCGGGCCGAAATCATCCATCCCGGGCTCGGCTCCGGCCGGACCCGGATCAGACTCCGGCGCCTCGGTAGTCACCACCGCGTCGGCCGCCGCCGGGGCCTGCGCAGATGCCTCGACATCGGTTTTTCGCGAGCAGCCGGCCGCCAGCACGAACAGCATCAGCAACCATGGAAGGAATCGTCGGTCCATCGGGGAAAAGTGTCCTATGGAGGCCCTCAAGCCCTTTCGAGCAGCTCAACCTCGTAGCCGTCCGGATCCGTCACAAACGCCATCTTGCGCCCGGTCGGGAAGGTGGTGCGCCAGTCCGCCGGCCAGATCTCATATCCCAGCTTCTCCAGTCGATCGCAGGTCGCGATGAGGTCGCTGTAACCGATCGCCGTGTGCATGAGATCTTCGGGCACTTTCGGTTTGTGATCCGGTGAGTAACACAATTCGAGGGCGTGGGGATTGCCCGGCAGTTCGAGAAAGACCAGTTGATTGCCGGCCGGTGACTTGTCGTTGCGATGGGTCACCTTGAAGCCGAGCGGCTCGTAAAAGGCGACGGTCCGGTCGATATCGCCAACACGGATGCGGGTGTGCAGAAAAACAGGCATGGTGAATCGATAACGCAATCCTTTCAGGGTTCCAGTAATTTCCGACTCTGATCCCGTCTTTCAGGGTTTGCCCCCATCCGGCCTCGGGCGCCGCCGGGGCACCAACCATCGCCAGCGGCGAAAAAGTGATTGCGTCCACGACTTGTCAGTCTTCCCTGCGGACCCTTACTATCTCACGGTGAACGTTGACGGAAAACCCTATCGAACCATCTGGCGGGAAGAGGAAACCGGACGGATCTGGATCATCGACCAGGCCGCGCTGCCCCACGCCTTCCTCCTGCGCCCGCTCGACTCCGCCGTCGACGCCGCCCGGGCCATCTCCGAAATGCAGGTCCGCGGAGCGCCTCTGATCGGAGCAACGGCGGCCTATGGATTCGCCCTCGCCCTGCAGGAAGCCGCTGATGACCAGGCGATGGAAGCCGCCCGAAGTCTGCTGCTCAACACCCGTCCGACCGCGGTGAATCTGCGCTGGGCCCTTGACCGAATGAAGGCCGCCGTGGCCGATCTTCCCATTCAGAAACGGGCCGCCGCCGCCCTCGGGGAAGCCACCCGCCTCTGCGATGAAGACGTCCGGATGAACGAGTCCATCGGACTCCACGGGCTGACCGTGCTGCGCGCCCTGGCCGATCAGGCGGACGGCCGCCCCCTCCAGATCCTCACCCACTGCAACGCCGGCTGGCTGGCCACGGTTGACTGGGGGACCGCTCTGGCACCGGTCTACAAGGCCCACGCCGCCGGAATCCCCATCCATGTCTGGGTGGGTGAAACCCGACCCCGCAATCAGGGAGCGGCCCTGACCGCCTGGGAGCTCGAAAGCCATGGAATTCCCCACACTCTGATTGTCGACAACGCCGGGGGACACCTGATGCAGACCGGGAAGGTGGATCTCTGCCTCGTGGGCACGGACCGGACCACCGCTTCGGGCGATGTCTGCAACAAGATCGGCACCTACCTCAAGGCGCTGGCCGCCCACGACAACGGAGTTCCCTTTTACGTCGCCCTGCCCTCCCCAACCGTCGACTGGACGCTCGGAGACGGACGGCGCATCCCGATCGAAGAGCGCAGCCCGCGGGAAGTCACCCACCTCCGCGGCCTGGACCCCGCCGGACGGGAGACGGAGATCCGGATCGCTCCGGAAGGCAGTCCGGCGGCCAATTACGCCTTTGACCTGACTCCGGCCCGATTGATCACCGGCCTGATCACCGAGCGGGGACTGGTCGCCGCATCCCGCGCGGCCCTTGCCGCCATGTATCCAGAATTCAAATATAGAGGGTCCCGACCGGATGACGATTGACTCCATCGGATTTGATGCCGACGACACCCTCTGGCACAACGAGGTGATCTTCGAGGAGACTCACGACCGTTACTGTGAGCTGCTTTCCCGCTACCATGATGCCCGCACCGTTGAGACGACTCTCCACCGGACCGAGATGCGCAATCTCGAGCTTTTCGGCTACGGAATCAAGGGGTTCGCCCTCTCCTCGATAGAGACCGCCATCCGCCTGACCGATGGGAAGATCAGCGCGGAGGAGATACGCTCCATTCTCGACCTGGCCAAGGCGATGATGCGCCATCCGGTCGAGCTCCTCCCGGACGCCGCGACGACCGTGCGCCGACTGGCGCAGGACCACCATCTCATCCTCATCACCAAGGGTGATCTGCGCGATCAGCAGCGCAAGATCGCCAAATCGGGCCTCGCCGGCTACTTCACCCACACCGAAGTCGTTGCCGAGAAGGACCGGGAAACCTATGCGCGCATCCTCGAACGCGCCCGGGTCAGGCCGGAACGCTTCGTCATGGTCGGCAATTCGATCAAGTCGGACATCCTGCCGGTCCTCGACCTGGGCGGGATCGGCGTTCACATCCCCTACCAGACGACCTGGGTGCACGAAAGGGCGGAAAGCCCGGAGAACCATGATCGGTTCTTCGAGCTCGCCTCAATGACCGGACTGCCGGAACTGGTATCGCGACTCAGCTCAGGACATACTGCCACTGGGCCTCGCGGGCCGAACGGGCGGCCTTGAGGGCCCCGATGGCCACGTAACGCTGGTAATCCTTGCCGGCCGGCCGCACCTTCGGATTTTCGTAGCCCTCTTCCACCAGGTGCCTCTGCAGTTCAGTGTCGATTCCCTTGATCTGGCTGCCTCCCCCGGTGATGATGATGTTCTGGAGCATCTGCTCGATCGAGTCTCCCGAAGCCCGTGCGATCAGTGCCTTGGTCGCCTGAAGAACCCGGTGGAAGAGATCATTGCAGGCATTCCCGATGACATCGCCCAACTCGATTGTCCGGGCCTTGCCGCCGATGAGGACCTTGACGTCGATCGGCTTGCGGCTGGCGCCCACGTAGGCGTGCTCCTCCTTGATGGAACGCACCTTGAGCAGAGAAAGGCCGCTTTCCGGATACTGTTGGTTGATGGCGGCGAGGATCTTCTCGTCGATCGAATCGCCGGCCAGGGGGAAACTGATCTGATCCTCGGCGGTCGGAAAGACCCCCTGGACAAGGCAGAGATCAGTCGAGCCCGCTCCGATATCCACAAAAAGAGAGTTGTTGACCGGGTCCACGTAGTTCGGCTGACCGACCCGGGCGTCATCACGGACTCCCAGGGCTGCGAGGAATGGCTCCGGAATGACGAGAATCCGGTCAAAGGAACCCGCCACGGCATAGCGGAGATCCTCCCGGGCCTGATGCCCCGCGTTGGCGGGAAGACCGATGACCGCCCGGATCTCGGCGTCGCCCGACGGATCGACGAGCTGCCGGACATGGGCAACAAAGGTCTTTGCAGCCTCCCGCTCCTGGATGACGCCGTCACCAAGCGGATTGACCAGCCGGACGTGCAGCTTGTTCTTGAGCGCTTCCTCGCCGAAGAGAACCACGGCGTTCCCCGGGATGATCCCGTTGATGATGCCTTCTTTCACGTACCCGACCACCGTGGGCACAATCTTGCCCAGCTGGATGTCGTCGGAATCGGCCGCACCCGTGATGATGCTCGACTTGTTGGTCCCGAAATCGAATCCCAGGACAATGGGTTTGCCCGACGCCTTCCTGACGGTCTGCGGGGAGGGCGATGGTTTGGCGGAGGCGGCGGCCTCGCCGGCTTTGGCGGGTTCTGGTGTACTCATGGTGCAGTGACGGTTGCTTGTATGGTTTTGAGTTGGTTGGCCGGGCTGAAAGACCGGTCGCGAAAGCGGATTCGGCCGCCAGCTTGGGGAAAAGCGGCCCGGTTGCCAGCCTCTTTCCTGCCCGGATCGATCCGGCCGACTCAGGCGCCGAAATCGTATACCACGAAGCGTTTGACGTGCGGTTTCACACATTCCTCGATGAAACGGACATGAAGGGGATGTGACTGATAAAGGTCCGCCGCCGCCTGGTTCTCAAAGGTCATCGAGATGGCCACCGCGAAACTGTCGTCGACCACGCCCCGCGGGCTCGGCACTGCCACGCCGCTGCGAAACTCCAGGACCCCGGGTATCGGCCCGAGAAGATCCCGCGCCCCGTCGGCGACTTTCCTGCGATTCTCCTCCATGGGTTTGTCCGTCCAGAAGACGACTACGTGTGTGATCATGCCCCACTCTGACGAACCCGGCAGCCCGGTGGCAAGCGCGTCGTCCGCGGATGCCTGCTCCCTTCGACCGGCTCCAGGCTCCGGCCCCGGTGCCCGATTCAGGGTTGGCAGCCGGCTCCCGGGTCCGCAGATTGGGGTCATGGTGACCATCCGACCGGCTCAGCCGACTGATATTCCCCGTCTTGTGGACTTCAATCGGGCCCTCGCCCTCGAAACCGAGGGCCACGAACTGGCGGAAGCCACCCTTGAGCGCGGAGTCCGCCGATTGATCGAAAGGCCGGAGTACGGTTTCTATACCGTGGCAACCCGACCCGACGATCCCAGCGAGGTGATCGGATGCACCCTGATCACCTTCGAGTGGAGTGACTGGCGGGACGGCCTTATCTGGTGGATCCAGAGCGTCTACGTGGAGAAGGAATGGCGGGGCCGGGGCGTCTTTCGTGCCCTTCTCGATCACCTTGAAAAGCGGGGCCGGCAGGATCCCGAGGTCCGCGGCCTCCGGCTTTATGTCGAGGATGAGAACCATCAGGCCCACCGGACCTATGACCGGCTCGGGCTCCACTCCGCCCGCTACACCGTCCGGCAAAAGCTCTTCGATCCCGGGTGATTCTCACGGAAGCCCCGAAAAAGCCGCAACTTTTCCGTTTCCACTCGTGTAATGAACCCGGACTCTCTCCGGTCGACCGTACTTGCCCGGCGCTACTGCCAACGCTAGACCTGGACAATCGAGCTCCCCCCATGGACTCCCCGATCATCGAAACCAAAGGACTGACGAAACGCTTCGGCAATGTCGTCGCCCTCGATCGGGTGGACCTGGCCGTTCAACCGGGCCGGATCGGCCTGCTCGGTCCCAACGGGGCCGGCAAGACCACCCTGATCAAATGCCTCCTCCAGCTCGAAAACATCACCGAGGGATCGGCCCGGCTGCTCGGCTTCGAGGTGGGATCGGACGGCCGCGAGGCCCGGACCCGCGCCGGCTACGCGCCCGAGATCGACTGCCACATACCCGGCATGGCCGGTTGCGAGTATGTCACTTATTGCGCCCAGCTGAGTGGGCTGCCGTTTGCCGATGCCCGCCAACGGGCCCACGAGATGCTCGATTTCGTCGGCATGGGTCAGGAACGCTACCGACAGATCGATTCCTATTCGACCGGAATGCGCCAACGCGTCAAACTCGCTCAGGCCATCGTTCATGACCCCCAGCTCCTCTTCCTCGACGAGCCGACCAACGGTCTCGACCCCAAGGGACAGGAGAAAATGCTCGAACTGATTCATGAACTGGGCACCCGCCACGGCATGAGCATCGTCTTCTCCTCCCACCTGCTCCATGAGGTCGAGCAGGTCTGTGAGCAGATCATCATCATCGGCAAGGGGCGCGTCCTCGTCCACGACGCCCTCCAGAAACTGCGTGAACAGAGGGAGGGGGCCGCCGAAATTTCCCTGGCCGGCCGGCAGGAAGAGACTCTGGCCGCCTTCCGGGCGCGGGACTGGCCCTGCCAGACCCTGATCAATGGGAATCTGCGGGTTGAACACCATTCCGACTCCCTCAACCCCATCCTTGAGGTCCTTCGGGAAATCGGAGTCACCCCCATCGAAATGATTCCCAGTCCCAACGCGCTTCAGGAACATTTCATCGAGGCTCTGAAGACGGCCGGATCATGAGCCCCTCGCTTCTCGACGTCGGCTACCGACACTGGAACGGCACCGTCCGGCCGGTCTGGGCCCGTCGTGCCACCGTCGCCGGCCATACCCTGCGATCCTGCCTTCACGGCCGGTTCATCCGCTTCCTCCTCGGCATCTCCTGGGTGCTCAGTCTCGCCACCGTCGCCGCTTATTTCGCGATCGGCCAGATCCTCGTCCCCGATGGCCTCCTCCAACCCCTGATCAATCTCCTCCCCGGTCGCGGCCGGCAGGTGGTGGACGGCGTCTCCGCCTGGCTCGCCCTCTATCCCGATATCACCGTTCGCGCGGTCGCCGGTTTTCTTCTCCTCCATCTCTCCGGTCTGCTGAAAACCATTTCCTTCCTCATCATCACCATCACCCTTCCACGCCTGATCACCCGGGACCTGGCCAGCAATGCCATCATTGTCTACTCCTCCCGGGCCATCAGCCGGCTCGACTACCTCCTGGGAAAACTGCTCGGGCTTCTCGGCGTGCTTTCCCTCTGCTGGCTGGGACCCGTCATTGCTGTCTGGATACTTGGCAACGTCGTCGCCCCGGATTGGGCCTTCTTCTGGCACTCCCGCAGCGGCCTCGGCCATGCCCTCATCGCCATCATCCCCGCAATGACCGCTACCGCGCTCGTTGTCCTGGCCATCTCCGCCCTCTCATCGAACGGCCGGGTCACCGTCGCGACCTGGCTTGGCTTCTGGCTTCTGCCCGTGGCCCTCGTACCCCTCGCCCGACTGACCCGACCCTGGCTGGCCTACCTGAGCTTCAGCCACGATGTCGAGCAATGGTCGCTCGCTGTCTTCCTGCCCTACCGCGACTTCGCCCGGGCCCGCGATTCCCTGCCCTTCTTCAATATTGTGTTCGGCGGCGTCGATTCATCGGCCATCCAGTCGTGGGGCGAGGTTCCCCTGCTCGCGCCGGGCATCGGCCTGCTCCTGGCCGCGACGCTCGCCATCCTCATTCTCTTCCGGAGGATCCGGACCCGATGAATGCCGTCATCCAGGCCGAGAACCTCAGCCGCTTCTACGGCATCGTCATGGGGCTGAACAATATCTCCTTCGCGATCGAACCCGGCCTGACCGGACTGGTCGGACCGAACGGGGCCGGCAAGACCACCCTCATCCGCCTCGTCACCGGGCAGATCCGTCCCAGTTCCGGCCGGCTGCACGTCTTCGGGCGCCCCCCGTGGGACCGGCCGGAGATCCTCGGCCGAATCGGTTACTGCCCTGAAGGCGACGCCCTGCATGGAGGTCTCACCCCGATCGACTGGCTCGTCGCGCTCGGCGGCCTCTCCGGCCTCGACCGAGCGAGCGCCCGGAGACGGGCGGAAGCAACCCTCGACCAGGTCGGCCTTGAACCGCTCCATCGCGGAAAACTCATCGCGGGTTTCTCCAAGGGGATGAAACAGAGGGTCAAACTGGCCCAGGCCCTGCTCCACCGGCCCGACCTCCTTGTCCTCGACGAACCGATGAACGGCCTCGACCCGATGGGCCGGCGGGAGATCGGCGACCTGCTCCGGGAGGAAGCGGCCCGCGGGGTTCACATCCTCGTCTCCAGCCACATCCTGCCCGAGCTCGAATCCCTCTGCGGACGACTTGTATTGATGAATTGGGGGCGCGTCCTCGCAGCCGGCAGCCGGCAAAGCATCCGCAATGAGCTGCAGACCTGGTCCGAGCGCGTCACCGTGCGCTGCGACCAGCCCGGCGCCCTCGCCCGCTCCCTTCTGCAACGCGGGCTCATCCGGGGATTCGAAATCGGGTCGGGCGGCGATTCGGTCTCCCTCGTTCTCGAACGGCCGGCCGAGTTTTACGACCAGCTCAACGATGCCCTCCTCGAAAGCGGAACCGCCATCCGGGAGGTCCGCAGCGAGACCCGCTCCCTCCACCAGATCTTCGAGCGCATGACCCGATGAAGCCCGCCGCCGAGACCCCAGCCCCACCCGCAGCCCAAACCGTCGGGACGGCCCCGATCGCGCCCGCCTTCGCCGGTATCTGGACGCTCGTCTGGAAATCGCGGGGCAGCCGCCGCCATTGGCCAAAGATCCTCGGCCTCCACCTCGGCCTTCCGGCCATCATCCTGCTCACCGGTGGACCGGATCGGATCGGGTCCTACCTTCAGGTCATCCTCAAGCTCCAACTGATGCTGGCGATGCCCCTGGTCTGCCTGGTCAACATGGCGGCTCCCATCCGTGACGAAGCCGCGGAAGGCACCCTGTGCTTCCTCTCGGTCCGTCCAATCAGGCGCGGAGTGTTCTTTCTGCTGCTTCATGCCGCCCACCTGCTCTGGCTGGAAATCCATTTCCTTTTCTCCGGCTTGCTTCTGCTCGGGGTGGGCTTCTGGCTGGAAGTCCCCGGACTGAGTCACCTGGTCGTCCCCCTGCTCCTCGCCCAGGCGGCCGGCGTTTTCGCGTTTTCCGGATTGAGTGCATTCCTCGGCCTGCTGACCCGCCGCTATCTCATCCTCGGCCTGCTTTACGGGGCAATTGTCGAAGTCGGCATCGGCGGTATCCCCACCAATATCAACGCCCTCTCCCTTGGCCATCACGTCCGGGTCATCGTCAGCGCCTTCCAGCCGGCCGGGGACCTGCTGAGGGCCAACCAGGGACAGGTCGGCCTTTCCCTCCTCGTTCTTCTGCTGGTGGGCCTGATCACGGCGGGGGCCGCTTCTCTCCTCTATTCGGCCCGGGAGGTTCCTCCCGGCCCGGAGGCCTGACCATGGACCGTATCCTCGATCGCGTGAAGTCTTCGGCACAATCCTGTAACCTCCCGGCCCCGGGAAGCGAATACCCGGATACACGTTCACCCCTGTCTCCCATGAAAACACTCACCTCCATTCTCGCCATCACCTCGGTCCTGGCCACCAGCCTTCCGGCCGAAAGCGTCCCTACCGAGACCATTTCGAAACAGGCGAAGTGGCTGATTCATCTCAACCTCGACGCCTTCCGCGACACCGCCATCGGTGCCGCTCTCTTCGAATCCGTGATCAAACCTAAGGCCGGGGAAACCCCGATGGGGTTCCGGATCAAGACCGAGGACATCTACCAGGGCATTCACGCCATCACCGCCTACGGCAACAGCTACCAGATCGACCAACAGTCGATCGGCGTCCTTCTCATCCGGACCGAGGCCAATCTCCGCTCGATCCTTGAAGCCGCCCTGATTCAGCAGGAAGCCGCCGGAGCGGAGGGAGCCGAGGTCAAAACCATCCAGACCGAGCCCTACCCGATCTACTCCGTCGCCGGCGGGCTTTTCGGCGCCGTCCTTCCCAGTAATGTCGTGGTCGTGAGCAAGTCCCTCGAACAACTGACCGCGGCCGTCGACGTGGTCGAGAACCGCTCCCCCGGACTCGATGAACGCAAGGGCGGCTTCCCGGGACTGAAGGGGGATGACCAGTCCTTCTTCCTTCTCGCGACCGCGGAAGGTTTCAATGAATCCAACATGATCCCGCCCCAGGCCCGCGTGCTCCAGCTCGCGGAATCCGCCCGCCTCGCCCTCGGTGAGATCAAGGACCGGATCGCCCTCAACCTGACCCTCGGAGCCCGCGACGAAACCACCCGCACCCAGCTCCAGAAGATCGTCGAAGGCCTTCTCGCCCTCGTCTCCCTCGGTCAACTCGACAACCAGGACCTCTCCGAAATCGTCTCCAGTACCGAGGTCATGAGCGACGGGAATGACGTTTCCGTCGGCATCAGCTATCCGGTTGACCGGGTCCTCGCTCTGGTTCAGAATTCCATCCGTCCACCCGCGGCGCCTCATCATATCCACGAACCCTCCGTCGAGATCAGTGGAGACAACGTCAAGATCCAGAGTGGCGAGACCACGATCGAGATAAAGAACCCTTGAAGTGGCCGGAACCGCCCAACAGGTCGAAAGCAGCGAAGAACTGGCGGAACGCTGCCAGGACGGCGACACCCGTGCCTATGCCACCTTGCTCGAACAATTCGGACCCAGGATTTTCGGCTTTCTTCTCAACCGCATCGGCAACGCCCACGACGCCGAGGACCTGACCCAGGAGGTTTTCGTGAAGGCCTACCGCAATATCCACAGATTCGATACGACCCGCCCCTTTGGGCCGTGGCTCTTCACCATCGCCCGCCGGACCGCCGCCACCTTCCACCGCCGGAGGAAGCCGACCGAGATCCTCGCTGAAGATACCGTCTCGGATGAAGCCGGCCCGCAGAATCGGGCCGAGAGCGAGGATGACTGCAGGCGGATCTGGGCCTTCGCCCGCACCCTGCGCCCACGCCATTTCGAAGTCCTCTGGCTCCGCTACCGGGAGGACTTCACCATCCCCCAGGTCGCCGAAAGCCTCGGGATCACCCTGCTCAACACCAAAGTCCTGCTCCACCGCGCCCGCGCCGAACTCGCCCGCAAACTCGA
Organism: Opitutaceae bacterium; assembly: GCA_041395105.1. NCBI lineage: Bacteria > Pseudomonadati > Verrucomicrobiota > Opitutia > Opitutales > Opitutaceae > Opitutaceae bacterium. Next base: position 72,419 of record JAWLBB010000012.1, read on the forward strand.
GGCCGCAGGATTCTACCATTCATCGCCATGATCTGTTTCACAAGACGATCGAAGATTTCATCCGCCATCGAGTCCGGCCAGGACCTCCCGGATGATCTGGCCGCCCATCTCGAAGTCTGCCCGTCCTGCCGCCGGTTCTTCGAACGACAGCGCGATCTCGTGAATCGCCTCCGGATTCCTGTCTCCGATTCGGCCCAGTACCCGGCAGGCCTCACCGCCGCCATCATGCGGGCCATCCAGCAACCGGAGGCTACCCGGACCAGTCGACCAGGTGAACGCCGACGGATTTCCCCCTGGCTGGCCCCCCTTTCCTTTGCCTCGGTCGCCCTCGCCGCCGCTCTCTTCCTGATTTTCCGGGAACCCGTTTCCAACCCGCCCGCCGTGGCCGACCTGGAAAGACCGATTTCGGCCGAAGTGGTCGCCGAAGAGACGGCACCGGCCGACTACATCCGAAGCTGGAGTGTCGCCATCAATCAACCGCTCGACACGGAACTCGACAGTGTGGTCGCCGATGCCCGTTCCGCCGTCCGCTTCCTCGCGGTCAATTTCCTGCCGGACTCCGAGAACACGGAGAGCCTTTGACCCCGGCCGGACGGGCTATCCGATGGTCAACATCTCCGCCTCGCTCAGGCGCCGGCCCACTGACCCGACAATCCTCGACAGCCCGTCTTCATCGAGGTCGGCGAGCTTGACCAGATAGGGATCCGGTCCCTCCCGGGCTGCGGTGCCCGTCCCGGCGCACTGACGGTTGCGGATCCAGAGCGCGAGGCCGAGCAGACAGGCCAGTCTGGGCACGTTGGGGGAGCGGGTGGGTGAGAGCTGGTAGCGGACGGCCTCGGTCATCGCGTCAGGAAATCCCCATAGCTCCAGCAAGGCCGCACCGACCTCAGCATGGTCGCATCCAAATCGCCGGCGTTCCCGCTCATCCAGGCCGGGCTCAAAGGGATTCCCCAACACAAGACGCTCAGGGCCTTCCGACTCGATTTCCTGGCTGACGAGTACCATTCCGACGGCGTGCAGCAAACCCGAGGTGTAGGCGGTATCTTCGCTTCGGTGTGTATGACTGGCCAATTCCTCCATCGCAAAGGCGCCCGCCAGGGAGGCGCGCCAGAGTGCACCCGGCGCCAGGCCGTAACAATGCAGCGGCCGGGCCAGAAGACGCCGGGCGACCGACTCCATGAGCAGGCGGCTGACCTCCCGGTATCCGATCCGGGCGACGGCCTCGTCCATACTGCCGATCCGGTTGCCTCTGGCGTGGACAACGCTGTTGGCCCGCTGGAGAATCCGGCCGGTCAGCCCGGGATCCAACTTGATCATGCCGAGGATCTCATCGGTGTTGGAATCGGGATTTCCCAGGAACTGTTGCAGCCTCGGCAGGAGCGGTCCCTGAACCGGAAGATTCACCCCCCGGGCAAGGATCGAATCCAGTCGATTGGCACTCTCACCGCGGCTTTCGGTCATCCCCATCTGGAATCATCCAACGGCATTCCCGATCGAAGATGAAGACCGCCTGTGAGACCTACAGGGAACGCCACCAGGCGCGGGAAGCTCGAATCGCCCTCCAAAAACACCAGCCCCCCGCGACCAGGTTGGCCAGCATGACGAGCATTCCCAGATCCGAAGCCTGATCGCCCCGACTCGGATAGAAAACCGCGTGATGCAAAATCAGCGACAGGTAGCCGAAGACCGTATAAACGGCGAACATGCCCGGGAACGATAATTGTGTTTCCGCCTTCATGGGAGTCTCCCTGTCTCTACTATCGGAATTCGCCGGCAGAATGCAAGCGACCCCTTCCCGATGAAATCCCGTTGATCTGGAAAACCCCCCGCCCTACTCTGGCCCCGATGAGTCAATTCCCATCCGGACTTTGGGCATCACAGCTTCTTCCGCCCGAACAGGTCCTTCACTGGCAATTCGGCCCCCTCACCGTCTGGATGGACTACCGCAATGAAGAACTGCGCGTGGCCACCTCGTACCAGGAACGCGGAAACGGGGACTGTTTCGCCCGACTCGAAGAGAATTCCCCCGAGTCCGGTGGCGTCGCCGAGCGGTTCGATCAGGAGGGAATCGAAATTCCCTTCCCCCACCGCACGCTTTACACCGGCGACGTCACCGCCCCTTTCCCCATCCGCATCGTCGAAAACCCCGCGGAATCCAAACCCGGACAGGCCTGAACCTCAAACGGCGTTTTTTGTGGCACAAATCCTCCGAAGAGCGGACTCACTCCCAGAAGGCAGCCTCGAAGTGATGAAACTCTCCCGCAACCTGATCCTGACATTCCTCGCCCTCGCCGGCTTGATCGCGGCCAAACCCCTATGCGCCCAATCCGGGGAGCCCGATCCCATTTCCGGCGAGAGCCTGGCCGAACGGAACCTGAAGGAACTCGTCCGGAAGGAACGCGCCATCTGGGCATCCCTCGAAGAAGCCACCAATGAGGAGGATATCGAAACCGCCAAGCCCAAATTCCAGGAGGTGCTGACCGGCTACGACGGCCTCGTCCGCGACAACCCCGAATTCGTGCCCGCTTTCGTGGCCTACGGATTGCTGCTGGCCAGGATCGATGAGATCAAGGCGTCCCGGGCCATCTTCATGCGGGCCAACCAGCTCGACCCCAACATCGCCGTGGTCAAGAACCAGCTCGGCAATTTCCTGGTGGAAGATGCCCTCTACAAGGAAGCCCTGCCCTACTATCTCGCCGCGATCGAACTCGAACCCAGGGAACCCCTCTACCATTACCAGCTGGGGACTCTGCTGACCGAGTTCATGCCCTACTTCATCCGGGACCGGCTCTACGACCGCAGGACGATCGAGACCGAGATGCAGGAAGCGTTCAGGCAGGCGGCCGCCCTCGACCCGGACAACTGGGCCTATGGTTACCGTTATGCCGAGAGTTTCTATGATCTGGAAGACCCGGATTGGGACAAGGCCATGACCGAATGGTCCCAATTGGAGCGGCGGGCCCGACCGGGAATCGAGCGCCAGACCATTCAACTCCATCAGGCCAATATCATGATCCGGCAGGGGCGCACCCTGGCCGCCCGTGACATCCTCGAGAAAATCGACGAACCGGTTCTCGCTTCCAACCGGCAGACCCTGGAGGACGAACTCGAAGGTCGGGTCAATCCGGACGGCGGGTGAACCCCGCAAAAAAAAGCGGGAGGCCCGAAAGCCTCCCGCTCGAGAGCAACCGAAACCCGGGAGACGTCAGCCGCCCGCTTTTTCCTGGAAAAGATGCACGTCGCGCTGCGGAAAGGGGATGCTGATCCCTTCCTTGTCGAAGCGCTGCTTGACCGCCTTCTGCATGTCGAAGAACAGTCCCCAGTAGTCGGCCTTGTTCACCCAGGGACGCACCGCAAAGTTGATCGAGCTGTCGCCCAGCTCTGAAACCACCACCATGGGCGCCGGTTCCGGAAGCACCCGCGGGTCCGCCTTGACCATCTCCATGAGGATGGACTGGACCTTGTCGAGGTCGTCGGAATAACTGACTCCGAAGGTCATGTCGCAACGACGGGTGTCGTTGGCCGTGACATTGGTGATATTGCCGGACATGATGCCCGCGTTCGGAACAATGATCTTCTTGTTGTCCGGAGTCTTCATCTCGGTCACGAGAATGCCGATCTCCTCGACAATCCCGGCGGCACCGCCCGCATCGATGAAATCACCGATCTTGAACGGCCGAAAAATGATGATGAGCACGCCTGCCGCGAAATTCGAGAGCGACCCCTGGAGGGCGAGACCGACGGCCAGGCCGGCGGCACCGATGATCGCCACCAGCGAGGTGGTCTGGATGCCCAGCTTGCCGATCGCCGCCAACACGACAAAGACGAGCAGGAGCGCGTACATCAGGCTGGACACAAACGAAGTCAGGGCCGGGTCGACCTCCTTCTTCTCCATCAGTCGCCTGACCGTCCGGGTCAGGAACTTCGCAATCCAGCGACCAATGACGAAGATGACAATGGCGGCCAGCAGGCGCAGACCCCATTCAATTCCCAGCTGTGTGAATTTCTCGATTTGTTCTTGGCTCATAGATGGTAAAGGTTCGCGGCGACGCTAAACACAGAATTCCGCGAGGGAAACCTCGAATCGAAAAAAATCACCCGACAGATGGCCGCACCGCGGCCGAACCCAGCTCGTAGATCGCGTATCCGGAAAACAGATTGGGCAGGAAGCGGCAAGGGGTCTTCCAATCACCCCGCAGGTAGACCCTGCGGTCCATCCCCACACCCGATTCTTCACAGAAATGCTCGAATTCGACCACCGAAACCGGATTGCTCGGGCGGCTGCCCGCCCATTCGCTCGGGTAGACGTCGTTGACCAGCCTCCGGCCATGCAAGGCCAGGCTGACCCGGTTCTTCCAATAGCCGTGATTGACAAAGCCGACCGTCAACTTCCGTCCCACCCGGAGGGCCTCCCCGATGACCCGTGCGGGGTGCGACAGCTCCTGCACGGTGCGTGAACAGAGGACATGATCGAAAAACCCGTCCGGAAACCGCTTCAGTAATACCTCCAGATCGCCCTGATAGGCTGACAGTCCGCGCCGGATACAGGCCGTCACCTTGGTGAAATCGGTATCAACGCCCACCGCACGCACCGCTTTGCTCTGGACGAGGAATTCCAGCAGAACCCCGCGTCCGCACCCCAGGTCGAGCACCCGCGAACCCGGTTCGATCCAGTCCGCGATGATCTGCATATCAACCGTGCGTTTGGGAGGAAGCTTCGACATGATCAATCAATTCTCGTCGAGAAACGCGCGGACGAGTTCGTAGAGGTTTGGCGATTCCACCAGGAAGGAATCATGGCCCAGGTCCATCTCGACTTCGGCATAACTGGCACTCTTGCCCGCCCGCAGCATGGCCAGGACGATTTCCCGGTTCTGCTCGGGTGGGAACAGCCAGTCGGAAGTGAAACCCACGACCAGAACGCGCGAATCGAGCTTCGCAAAGGCCGCTTCCAGCGATCCGTATTGACCCGCCAGGTCAAAATAATCGAGCGCCCCGGTGAAGTAGAGGTAGGTGTTGGCGTCGAACCGGTCGATGAAGGCGCGCCCCTGATGGGTCAGGTAACTCTCCACTTCGAAGTCGGCCGAAAATGGCGATCCCGAGCGGGGGGTTTTCAATCTCCTCCGCCCGAATTTCTGGTCCATCCCCTTGTCCGAAAGATAGGTGATGTGCGCCATCATCCGGGCGATGGCCAGACCGACCCGCGGACCGGCTTCCGGCTCGTAGTTGCCGTTGAGCCAACTCGGATCCTCCATGATGGCCTGGCGACCGACCACGTTGAAGGCGATGGACTGGGTCCCCTGGCAGGAGGTTGTCGCCATGGGCAGGAGCCGGCGGACGAAGCCCGGGTATTCAATTCCCCATTGCAGGACCTGCATGCCGCCCATCGACCCGCCGACGACCGCATCCAGTCCTTTCAGGCCAAGATGATCGATCAGGCGCTTCTGGGTCCTGACCATGTCCCGGATGGAGACCCTGGGGAAATCAAGATTGTAGGGACGTCCGGTCAGGGGATTGATCGAGGTCGGACCGGTCGATCCCTTGCACCCACCGATGGAATTCGAACAGATGACAAAAAAACGATGGGTGTCGATCGCCTTGCCCGGGCCGATCATGTTGTTCCACCAGCCGGTCTTCCGGTCCCTCAGCGAGTGGATTCCGGCACAGTGATGATCACCGCTGAGGGCATGGCAGATGAGGATTCCGTTGGTCCGCTCCGCATTCAGATGCCCGTAGGTCTCGTAGCGCAAGGTGAAGCCGGGGATCGACTGACCGGTCTCAAAGGTGAAGGGATCCGGGCAGACGAAGTCCTCGGGATGGACCAGGCCGATCTCGCCCTCCGTATCCCCGTGCAGCGCTGATTCCGTGTCATTCATGGTCGCCGCATGGATGCAACCCGCCTCCGGCGCCGGTGGCAAAGCCGAAAAGCGTGCGGTCTGTCATAAGGGCACTCCGCCCACTCCGGCTCACTCCGCCTCTTCGATGTCGGCGTTCGAAAAGACCGCCTGCACATCGTCGACGTCATCAAGGACCTCGATCAATCGCTGAACCTGGGCGGCTGTGGCAGCGTCCGTGACCGGAACCGTGTTCTGTGGCAGATAGGCAAGTTCGGAGGAATCCGGCTCGATTTCCTTCCTCGCCAGGGCCTCCGCCACCGCCTCGTAGGCCTCGATCGGGGTGATGATCTCGAAATACTCGGGGTGGGAACGGAAGTCGTCCGCCCCGGCCTCGATAGCGATCTCCATCAATTCGTCCTCCGACCCCTTTTCCCGGCTGACCAGGATATGACCACATCGGTTGAACATGAAGGAGACGGCATTCGGTCCGGCCAGATTGCCGCCGTTCTTCCCGAAGAGGGAGCGGATTTCCGAAGCACTTCGATTCTTGTTGTCCGTGGTCACCTCGACGATCAGCGCAACCCCTCCCGGCGCGTACCCTTCGTAGATGACCTGATCATAGGTTACCCCGGGCAGTTCGCCCGTGCCCTTCTTGATCGCCCGGTCGATGTTTTCCGCCGGCATGTTCGCCGCCTTGGCCTTGAGCAGGACGGTCCGCAGCTTCGGATTCATCGACATGTCGCCGCCGCCGTCCTTGGCCGCCATGGAAATCTCCTTCGCCAGGCGGCTGAAAACCTTACCGCGCTTGGCGTCGGCCGCACCCTTCTTGCGCTTGATCGTCGACCATTTACTGTGACCAGACATAACGTTTCCGTGATTGAGAGACTTCCAGAAGAGCGCGGGATTCAACCCTTCTTCTTCTTGCGCTTGGGCTGGGAGGGCAGTCCGCGATTCAACTTTTTCTCCTGCTGAGGACCTTTCGCCGCCGCAATCTGCTTCGCCTTCTTCGGATCCGTGATCGGCGTGATCATGCCCGGGTCCGGTCGTCGGTTGGTCAGGAACTGCTGACCGATGGTGAAGAGGTTCTGCACCGTCCAGTAAAGGACCAGCCCGGACGAGAAATTGTAGCAGAAGATGAGGAAGATGAACGGCATGAACTTGAACATCTTCGCCTGCGCGTTGTCGACCGTCGGGGTCGGCATCATCTTCATCTGGTAGTACATGGTCACCCCCATGAACAGGGGCAGCAGATTGAAGGGGAACCCGAAGACATGCGCCAGGGTGTCCGGAGCCGAGAGATCCCCGATCCAGAGAAACTCGGCAAAACGCAGCTCGGACGCACTCTGCAGCATCCGGAAAAGGCCGAAGAAGATCGGGATCTGCACGAAAATCGGCAGGCAACCGCCCAGCGGGTTGATCTTGTTCGCCTTGAACAGAGCCAGGGTTTCCTGCTGCTGCTTCTGCGGATTGTCCTTGTACTTCTCCCGGATTTCCTTGAGCGGCTCCTGGATCTTGGCCATCCGCTTGGAGGAGCGGGCCGCCTGCGCGGTCAACGGCCAGAGGATCGTCTTGATCAGCAGCGTGGTCAGGATGATGGCCACCCCGTAGTTGGGCAGGAATCCGTGGATCCAGCTCATCAGCTGGAGCAGCAGCTTCGAGAAGAAGCCGAAGAACCCGAACTGCATGACCAGGTCCTGCCGTTCCTCAAAGGACTCGAGCCGGGAGAATTCCTTCGGGCCGACGTAGAAATCGAAACCCAGTTGCTTCTCCCCCGACGCCGCCAGCAGGATCGGATCCGTCTCCAGACTGCCGGTGATCCCGATCCGGGCCTTTTCCTCCCCCGGCATGACCGGAAACTCAACCCGGCGGGTAAGAATCCCCGTACCGGGCTCGTCCGGGGTCAGAACACTGGTAAAGAACTGGTTCTTGACCGACGCCCAGACCGTGGTGCCGTCCCGCCGGATGACCGGAACCGGCTCCGACGAACCCATCCCGAACATGCTCAGGAAGCCGCCCCCGCCGAATTTGTTCCTCCCGATGAAGGTGGCCTTGTCTCCATTATAGAAGCCGACGTTGAGATACATTCCCGAATCCTTGGCGCTGATCGGCGCCGCCGTGCCCAGATTCAACGCCAGCCGCGGCGTGGCCAGCGCTTCGTCCACCAGATTGCGCAGGGTCATCTCGTGCCGGATCACGTAGGGATCGCCACCGCCCCCGTTGGCCACCCGATAAGTCCGGGTGATCTCCATCCGGCCATCGATCACCGTGCGGAAGACGACATGGTGAGCGCCCTGCTCCACCATTTCATAAAGGACAGAGGCGTCCGCCCCCGGGAAATCGACCAGGCTGAGCGCCGGCAGAAACCGCAACTCATTGAACACGTAGGGGTCTTCGCCGTTCTTGACGGCCGCAAACTTCAGCAGGCGAATATCACGGATCGCACCGCCCTTTCCGGTCAGATCCACCGAAATGAACTCGTTGCGCAGCGTGACAACTGAATCGTCCGCACCCTCTCCCTGGGCCTCGGCATAGAGCGGTTGACCCGAGGTGACCACCGGTGCCGCCTGCGGAACAATCGGGGCGGCGCCCTCGACGGCTCCCGGCGTTTCACCCGCCGCCCGGGCTGCCGGATCGATCTCGCCTGGGGCGGAAATCACCTCACGCGAAGGAGGCGGGTGCCGGGCCGCGTTCCGGCTGCTCCAGTAGAATGCGCCGAAGGCGGCGATGAGGAGCACGACCCCGATAACCGTATTTTTCTTATCCATTCAGAAATCCAAAGATTGACCGCGCCTGCCCGGGCCGGTCCTTCGGGACCAAAACATCATGGAAACCACCCGATTTGGAAGCTTCCCCTGATCGGCGTCATGAACAGCGCCGGCAAACGCGAAAAAGGGGATGATAAACAGGTTTCCCCGCCTCCGGGCAAGCACATTAGGGTGGTTTCATCAGGAAGTGCAGACCACCCGACAAAAACACCTCATCACGGAACTCTATCCCCCTGGTTTCCGTGGCGGCACCGGATCCTCACCGCCCGGATGCCAGGGGTGACAGCGCAGGATGCGCTTCAGACTCAGCCAGCCGCCCCTGATCAGGCCGTGCTCCTTGAGGCATCCCCGGGCGTATTCCGAACACGAGGGATGGAAACGACAGCCCGACTGGGGACCGAAAAAGGCGACCAGCATGGGCGAAACCACCAGCTGGTAAGCCCGGATCAGCCGATCGCCCACCCAGGCCGGCAACCGGGTCCATCGGAGTCTATTCGCCGGTTCCGCCATCCTTGGGCCCGGCCCGTCCGATGCGGCTCTTCTCGACCGCCTTCAGGAAACGAAGCTCCAGATTCTCAAAGGTTACCTCCCTGGCCGAAGCCCGCATGACCAGAACGATGTCCACATCCCGCCGAAGACGGTCCTGGTGCGTTCGGAAAATCTCCCGCATCCGCCTGCGCATCCGATTCCTGACCACCGCCGGCCCCACCCGCCTCGAGGTGATGATGCCAAGCCGGGGTCCATTGACCGAGTCACCTTCGCCCGAACGGATGGCCGCCTGAAACAGAAAGACGCCGCATGGAATGCGACGTCCCCGTTCCCTGACGGCCTGAAAGTCCCGATTGCGCCGCAGATGCTGGTGCGGGCGAAAGCGCAAATCTGCCCGATCTTCGGGCATAAACGGGCTCAGACCACGGTCAACCGCTTGCGGCCCTTGCGGCGACGATTGGCAATGACCTGGCGGCCACCACGAGTGGACATGCGGGCGCGGAACCCGATCTTGCGGGCGCGCTTTTTGTTATGGGGACGAAAGGTCGGTTGCATGGCGAAATGGAAAAGAGGGAGAAAATGCCGGGCTCTTCTTCAGTTTGTCAACGGAAGAATTTCCCGTAGCGACGGGAAGTTCGACCACAGGGCCGGGGAATGAATGTAGCGCCGGACTCCGGCCCGTCACCCCACCGCCGGTCGTCGCCGGGAAAATACCCGATGAAAAAGACTTGCGCGTTCCGCTTCCCAACCTACGTTCCTCCTTTCTCATTGGATGTCCCCTTCGTCTAGCCCGGCCTAGGACACCACCCTTTCACGGTGAGAACAGGGGTTCGAATCCCCTAGGGGACGCCATTGGGGATGGAAGAGGGCAGATGTCTGATGGCAGAAGGAACTGCGCCAGTGACAGAACCGCCCAGGGGATGAAGAACCCCTTGGGGTTCGACGGAGCGAAGCGGAGATGGGACGCACAAAGTGCGGGTGCGAAGCACTTGGCCTCAGGCCAACCAATCCCCTAGGGGACGCCATTGGGGATGGAAGAGGGCAGATGTCTGATGGCAGAAGGAACTGCGCCAGTGACAGAACCGCCCAGGGGATGAGTTCCGAGCCGAACCCGGCGACAACTTGGTCGCAGCGCGACCCACACACCCTTGGGGTGTCAGGCCGTCTCAGCCGGTTTGCGGCTTCGTGAACGACGGAGCGAAGCGGAGATCTTCGCGCGAGATCAACGAATTCCCTCGCCAGCGATGTATCCGCCCTATCAGGCGGTCTGCAAGGGGATCAGTTGACGCCGGCCAACTCCTTTTCCTTGGGCTTCCTGGCCAGAGACTGATACCAGGTGGGATGCGCTTGTTTATAGGCCTCCAGCACCTTCTCTGCCTTATCCGCATCGACAGTGCTGTCGAAGCCTATGTAGCAGACGAATTTGTGTCCGATGACATTGGCCGAGAGTCCGCGCATGCTGATCTTGGCATCGCCGATGGCTTTGGCCAGTTCTCCTCCGAGACCCGGCTTATTGGTACCTTCGACCTTGAGGGTGGCTATCCTCTCGGCGGAGTGAAAACCGGCCTGATCGGGAGTTTCCGACAGATGCTTGGGATTCAACGGGGAAACAAAGACGATTCCCTTGCCTGGTTTGCCTGGTTGGCGTCGGGCGATCACACAATCGAGATCGGCTCCAAAGTCGGCCAAGGCCTTTAATGCCAGACCCAATTCCCCTGGCTTGTCGTTGATCTCCGCTGCCCATACGTCCGTTCTGGTTACTTTCAGTGTCATGATGAATGCTCCTTTGCCGTTTACGAGCGTTGCTGTTTTGCGCTTACCGCGTTGGGCAAGATATCCATGAAAGGGCTGATCTGCAAACGAAGCGGGCAAACCTCCTGGCATTTCATTCGAAATGCTCCCTGAGGAAATCGATCTGGACCCTGCTGGCATCTTCAAAGAGGGGGCTGGGATAGTAGAGTAATCCGAAATGCCCACCGCCCAGTTGGTGCAGTCGCTTAGGTCCCGGAGCCATTCCATAGACATGCCGGGCGACATCCGCGCTACAGTAGGGCATTTCATCCTCATAGGCGACCACCATCAGCAGGGGTACCTTGATGTGCGGCACACAAATGCCAGGACTGAATCCCACGGGAACTGCGGGGGTCACATGGGTCACCCGGTTTTCCCACTTGGTTCCATATTGCGCCCCGTAGTCGATGAACCAACGGAACGCGGAGATTGGCTTCATGATCGAAGGGACCATTTCGGGAGCATAGGAAACAACCGGGAGCGGGCCCACCGTGGTCTCGGGAGTAGCCTGAATGTCGCCGTTCAGGAGGGTGTCCCGAATGGACGCAAAGAGCGTACCATCAGGATCGTCGGTCGGCGGATCATCGCCACAACTCGGTATCTGGGCGACGACCGCTTTGACACGGGGATCAACAGCCGCCACCACGATCACCTCTCCGGCACTCATGCTGTCTCCCCAGATCGCAATCCGTTCCGTATCGATCTCGGACAGACGGGTGACATAATCCAGAGCATCCAGATAGCCTCTCGCCTGGGTCCATATGTTGACTTCCTGCCTTGGCTCACCACCGCTGATACCGAAATTGCGATGGTCGTAGAGCAATACGGCAAAGCCCGCCCCGACGTACCGTTCGGCATACCGGTCGGCCACCATCCCATTGATCGTGGCCGAGTAGCCGTGCGCCATGACGATGATGGGCAGCCGACCCGTCCGGCCTTCGGGGAGATAGAGCCTTCCCCTGAGCAACGCTCCCTCTGAGGGGAACTCGACCATCCGGTAAGGAGGCCGGGCGTCCAATTCGTTTGCACCATGGACTGCGCCAACTTGCGAAATTGAGATCGTCATAAGTAGTATCAAGACTCCTGAAAGGTGATTCTGTCGTGTATTCATAATGGGTGGAGTGAATGCCGCATCAGATGACTCGCCGGGGTTCTGGTTTCCGGCCACCGAGCGGATCGAAGTGTCCATGGAGGCGACGGCGCCACAGGTTTTCGGACCAGAAGGGTGTCCTCAAGGATGGGCCTGTTCCGAAAGTTCCGTGGGTCCGGAAGGGGGGCGCCGGTCGGGTGACCGGCCCCCCTTCCAGCCTCCGGTGGTCAGACCGATGCCATCTGCATGCGATGCACGTCCGCGGCTGTGAGCGTCTGCCCTCCGATGCCCCAGCTGCCTTCCTTCACTTCGTCGATCTTGACCCAGGTGACCGACCTGAGGGCTTCTCCTTCGATCGAGACCATTGTGTCGGTGATCTTCTCGATGATTTCCTTCTTCTGTTCGGGTGTGAACACATTTTCGATGATCTGTACGTTTACGAGTGGCATGGTTGTGTTTCCTTTCTTGGGTTGAACTTTCTGAAGCGACCGTCGCTTCACTTGACAGACCCACTCTACCCGCCACCGCGTTTGGGAAGCGTTTCCCGAAGCGTTGATCTGAAGAAATCGATCGGAGAATCGAAGGCCGGCCGTTCCCAAGACGTTCAATTCCCATGAAAGCGGGCAGTCTGTCGCTCCGCGGCGACATCCACGGTCCGTCGAGGAATCAGTTCAACTCTGCTGACGGCTGTCCCAGCCGGAACCGCACTATGGGCGTCCGCCCCCGATCCAATGAGAAAGGTCCGGAGCCCCTTTATCCCGAAAGTTCACCGGGCCGGTGCCACCGAAACGGTCAAAACCACCAGGCTTCTCGGACCAATGGTCACCTCCAGTAAAGAGTTGCTCATCCGACTATCCGTTTCCCCGCCCGGGGGCAGGGTCAACCGCACGTCTGCATGGCTCAATCCGGACACACTGAACTGAACGTCCACCTTCTCGTCATTGAAGTTCTCGATCGCGACAATGTCTTCACCCATCAGGTAGAGGGCGACCCGCGACGGGGCATCAAAGGCGATTCCCAGTGGAGCGAGCATCTCCGATCGGATTCCACGCAAGACGGCTCGATCAAGTTCCAGGATTGACCGGGGTTCGCCGCCGACCTTGAGGATCTTCACCTGATCCGAATTCAGATCGACCTCTCCCCTTAGCCGGTTGCTCAGCCCGTCCGTGATGAGCAGTTTTCTTCCGGAATCCTTCATCCGGTTCACCCTGTCCGCAAGATCCGGATCCTTGAGCGCATGAGCGGACAGGAAGACCGCCGGACCATCCGTGATCTCCGCAGCCGGGACCAGCGGCAGCCCCAACATGCCGACAAAGTCGAAAACGTATTCCTCATCCAACCCATCGCTGTTCGGCGGTTTCGGCGCGGAGATTCCCCGGATCGACTTCCCGCGCACCAGGGCGGCCATATCAAGGAGAGCCGGAATCTCCGATCGCAACCGCTCCACGTTGGCCGGTCCATTGTCTTCGATCAAGGATCCATAGCAGAAGAGCACGGCTTCTCCGGCCTGTCCGAGGATCGTCTGCCGCGCCTGCTCGACATACGTTTCCGGCGAGCAGCCGTAGGGATCAAACCACCCGCCACCCGTCTTGTCGCCACCGATCCCGCCGAGCCATTGCATGATGAAGAAAGCCTCATACTGCGCCTTTCGCCCCCACTGCGTGTTGTCCGGATCCCTCGTCTCCGTGCCGATCCAGATCCTGTCAAAGTCGGCCGTCTGCCGGACGACTTCGTAGCCGCGTTTGTGGAAATTGTCGTACCACTGGGGGTACTTGATGATGACGTTGACCCCGGGGTTTGCTGCCTTCGCCGGCTCCAGGATGCGCTCCCGGCTCACCCGGACCATCAGATCGCAGCGGTAGTCCGCCCAGCTCCGGTCCCCTTTGGCAGCCTGGCATTCCGCGCACTCGCAATCGGTGAACCAGAAATCATCGATCATGATCTCGTCGAAAATCGAAGCGGTGTATTCGAATATCTCCTGCAGGTGTTCCTGGGTGGGCACATCCGTGTAACAGTCGATCAGCTCCCATCCGGTGCTGCGCTTGCCCACGTTCGTCGTCGTGACACAGCCGCTCACCTCCAGGCCCGCCTCCAGATAGGCCGCCTTCACGCGTTCCAAGGTTTTTCGTTCCGCCGTATAGGCGCTGCGGAATGACTCGACGAAAACGCGGGTCACCCCGGTTCGCTTGCACCAGTCGATGCTCTCCCTGAGCCCTTCCTCATCCGAGAGCAGATCGCGGACGTTCTGGGCCGTGAAAAGGGTTGAGAATCTGAAAGTATCCTTCCTCTCATTGGCGAGCTTCCATAAATCGACAGTGTTCATATCCGCCTCCTTGGCAAAAACATGCCCGACACCCAGAACGACCCCCATCAGGAGGCAGCAACCGGTCAGGCTATAGTCAAATCTCACGACTTCATGGTAGCGTCCTCCGCTCCAATGACCATCCGGGAAACCCCCGAGTCACCTGTGAGAACAACGATTTTCGGCAGGCACAGGCTTGTGCCCGGTTCCATCTACCTCCATGACATCAATCATCCTCCTGCCGCCACCCGTATGACCTACGACCAAATCGCCGCCAACCTGCCCGAAAATGCTGTCTGCCGGATCGATGATCTGCCCTGGCCGAAGATCTCCTCTGGGAAGGTCCGTGATATCTTCGACCTGGGTGACCGTCTCCTCATGGTCGCCTCCGACCGGATCTCGGCCTTCGACGTCATTCTCCCCCAAGGCGTGCCCGGAAAGGGCATCATCCTGACCCAGCTGAGCCTCTTCTGGTTTCGGCAGATCGGCAGTTTCATTCCCAATCACCTCTTTCCCGACCAGGAAGGAATTCTCCGCGACGAACTGGGTCTCTCCACCGATCTGCAGCTGCGCAGCATGGTCGTCCGGAAACTCGAACCCCTCCCGATCGAATGTGTCGTCCGCGGTTACCTGGCCGGAAGCGGCTGGTCATCCTATCGGAAGGACGGCACCGTCTGCGGTCATCGCCTGCCCCTCGGTCTCGCCGAAGCCGAACGCCTTCCCCACCCGATCTTCACGCCTTCAACCAAGGCCGCCAGCGGCCACGATCTGCCGATCGACGCCACCGAAGGTCGGAGCATGGTCGGTGAACGGGTCTTCGATGAAGTCGAACGCCTGAGCAAAGGCATCTACCAGCGCGGCCACGCCATCGCTGAAAAGGCCGGGCTCATCCTGGCCGACACCAAGTTCGAATTCGGCCTCGATAAGAACGGGGGAATCTTTCTCATCGACGAGGTCCTGACCCCGGACTCCTCACGCTTCTGGGACGCCGCCAGCTACCGGACCGGCATGTCCCCCCCGAGCTACGACAAACAGTTCGTCCGCGATTACCTGCTGACTCTCGACTGGGATCACACCCCGCCCCCTCCCGACCTGCCTGCCGACGTCATCAACAAGACCCGGGACAAATACCTGACCGCCCTCCGTCGCCTCGCCGGGTGACTTCCCGCAGCGCCCGGGAAAAAGAGAGGAACCGCTGACAACAACGACTTCGTGGGTCAGGGTTTGGCGGCCGCTGACCGCTTTCGCATGAGAATCACCTTCGCCACCTACGCCGCCCGGGAATCCGAACAGGAAAACGTCTGCATCCTCGCCCGAAGCCTTCGCAAATTCGGCGGCCGTCACAGGGATTCACCGATTCGGGTATATGCGCCTGATCCCTTGGCCCCGTAGTCACCACCCGCTTCCGGATGCTCCCTCCGCCGATCAGACTCTCCCACGAAGAGGCCAGGCGTTTCCACCGTCGCCTCTTGAGGATCGATCATCCCATGGCGTCGGTCGGCGAGGCGCTCGACTACCTGGGCTATGTCCAGATCGACCCGATCAACGTCTGCGGGCGCATGCAAGACCTGATCCTGCGCAACCGCGTGACCGGCTACGCGGAAGGCGATCTCTTCCGCCACCTGCACCGCCCGGAACGCCCCGGATTCGAGCACCATATTCCCGGTTCAGGAGTCCTCGTTGCCCTCCCCGCCGCAGCCTGGCCTTATCTTCTGCGTGACATGAAAGGACGGGAACGGTCGGAAAGCGGCTATGGAGGTCGGCTCGATCCAACCCAGAAACGCCTGGCCCGGAAGATTCTCGCGCAGATCCGTGAAGAAGGCCCGCTCTCGTCCGATGCCATCGAGCACCCGGGCACCACGACCAGCGCCTGGGGCATCCCGGGGCGAACGGCCAAGACCGTCCTCGACAAGCTCTTCCTCCACGGCCGGGTCCTCATCAGCGAGCGTCAGAACCTGCGCCGGATCTACGATCTGCCCGAACACGTCCTGCCGCCGGAGATCCTCAATTCCCGGACCCCGTCCGCCGAAGAAACGCGGCGCTGGACCCTCTTGACCCGGTTGAGGCAACGCCGGCTGGCCCTCCTCAATCAGAAGGAGACGGCTGTCATCGAAGACCTGATACAACCACTCGAAATCGGGGACAGCCCGACCGTCTACTGCCTGCGCACCGATCTGCCCCTCCTCAATGAAACGGGAACAGGTGCGGGTGCCGCAACCCGCCTCGTCGCTCCCCTCGACCCCCTCATCTACGATCGCCGCCTGACCCGGAGCCTCTGGGAGTTCGATTACACCTGGGAGGTCTACACCCCGGCGGCCAAACGGGTCCGCGGCTACTACGCCCTGCCCCTGCTCGACCAAACCGGATTCATCGGCCACGTCGACCTGAAAGCCGAACGGAAGGCGGGCAAACTCCGACTGGTTTCACGGAAGGTCGCCGGGAGAAGACCCTATGCCCCGGCCGTCAGGGAACTGGCAACCTTCCTCGGCCTCCGCTACCCCTGAGGGTTCCGGTCAACTCTTCGGACCCCAGATCAACTGCCAGGCAACCCCGATGGAGTCGAACCTGGCGCCCACCGAGGTGCGCGCTCCCCGACTGTAGTTGAACTTCAGCGATTGATTCCGGTTGACCGGCATGGCGAAGGTCAATCCCATCCGCGAATTGTCCTGCAGATCCTCGTTCTTGCCGGCACCAAAGGAGGTTCTCCCTCCGGAATAATAGTTGGCGTCATAGGCGATCCACATCCGGGGACGAAAGGTGTAGATGACGTGGAACTGGAGGGAACCGATCGGGTCCTGGCTCCGGGTCGCCCCTCCAAAGAAATCGGTGTTGTCGGTAAAGACCCAGACCCCCGCCGCCCCTTCAAAACGCCACCGGCCCACTGTCCGGGAAACACCGATCTCCGGTTTGAAGCTCCAGCGATTGCTTCCGATGTTGATCAGCTTGTTCGAGTCGTACTGACCCAGGGGAGCCGCGACGGTAACGCTGACGCCGACCGTCCACTTGGGTTTGGCCAACGCGAATTCCTTCAGAGTCAGGGCCGGTCCACCCACCAGGTTGATCGCGAAGCGCATACGGGGATCACCCTGCCCCGATCGAAACACCTTCTGGTACTCACCAAGGTAGTAACCCTCGAGATCTCCCCGGACATAGGGCAGGACAACTCCGAGACTGGCCAATCGACCGAACAGACCCATCGTCCGCACATAGCCGAATCCCGCGGTGGTGATATTGGCACTTGCATCGGTGATCGGTCCGGAGGGGTCAAAAGCGAGATCGCCCGAATTGAAGGTCAACGCACCGACCAGAATATTGAAGTCGATCGGCGAGGGAGAGTAAGCCCCCGGTTCCAATTCCTGGGCCGATATTCGGGAAGACCCGAGCGCGCACAGGATTACCCAGACGGGAAGAAGCCGGACGTATGCCCTCTGAACGGTCTTTTTCATTCAAACGGATCAAGCCCGCGGCGGTCGGGCGTCCGACGGGTCGCTCGTTGACTCCCGGATATTCTTGCGGACATCACTGTGTCTGTTCCGGACCCCGGCGCCAATGCAACGAAATTCCCTCCGGGATCCCGAAGGCCGAGTCCCGGACCCAGACCCCGCCAGACTATACCGCCCGAAGCCGTTCCGGAATCACGAACGAAACGCCCAGCCGATCATCAGAATCGTGATCGCCACCATCCAGCTTCCGGCGACCCGGACGACCACCCGCGGCCACCCGCTGGTCAATCCGGCCACCGCGGCCGAGAGGAGTGAAATGATGACAAAGACGGCGAAGGATGCGCCGACCAGCGCGAGCCAATCCGCGCCGCCCGGAGCCATCGTGGCTCCGTTGACAAAGCCATGGAAGAGAGCAATCAAAGCGGAGATCAGGATGACAGGCCCCCGGGGGACCCTCGCATCCGAGAGAACAAGCGCGCCTACCAGACCAACGGTCAGCGCCATCGCCCAATCGGGCGGCATCGCATCCGGCCACCCCATTCCGATCAGGCCCGCCGCCAACCAGGCCGGCGGAACCACAACCAGCACGCCGCGGGAGGTCGCCCGGCCCCGCAAGCCGCCCAGGAGAGCCAGACCGATGACGAGGAGCGATCCGAGGGCGTGATGAACAAGTGGGCTGATCCACCAAAACGTGCCAAAGCCCGTCTGCACGAGATGCGCCTGCCGTCGTGGTCAGCGATGGATCCCGCTTCAGCCATCAGACGTGCCGGTCGGGCAACCCACCGGTCGGCCCATCGTTCCTGTCGCCGGTCTCATTCATGCCAGTGCCTGCCAGAGGAACCAGCCGCCACCCAGGCGACCCCTCCCCGGCCACCCGAAGAAGGGCTTGGCCCACCGTCCAGCGGTGAACCAGGCCGATCGCAATTCCGATTCCATGCAATGCTCCGGTCGCGGCGACGAACCCGATGCTGTAGAGCAGGCCACTGCTGCCGGCCGGCAGTTCCGTTCCATGGGCATGCCCGTGAAAGATGGCAAAAACCGATACGATGACTGCCGCCACCCAGAGCGGTGGTCGGGCGTCGGTCAGAATCATCACGCCCAGAACCACGGCGGAAAGCGCGATTCCGATTTCCACTCCCGGCAGGGCGATGCCCATCAATCCGAGCATCCCACCCAGCGCCATGACCATCGGGAAGGCGATCGGGAGAACCCAGACCGCAGGGGGGCCGAGTTGGGCACCCCAGATTCCGACCGCGACCATGGCGAGAATATGGTCCCATCCGGATACCGGGTGGTGGAGCCCGGCGACCAGGCCCGCTGCGCTGCCCGCCTCCTCGTGCCCGAAAGCCACTGCGGTGAATGCAGAAATCAGGGCAAGTCCGACCACGACTCGGCCTGGATCTCTCCTTGGTGCGATCGGTAGTTCCTGGTTCATGAAATTCATCTTCACCTCGTCTTTCTCACGCCAGCATGAACACGACGCGCTGAATGGTCCAGTAGGCACCGCAGAACCCGACCGCGTATCCCGGCGCACGCAGGATCCAAGTAGGCCATTGCATCTCCAGCGACCGCCACGCGTGAAGCAGGGCGAAACAAATACCGACAAAACCGAGTTGCCCCATTTCGACCCCGACATTGAACCAGAGCAGCGCCCAGGGCAACTCCGAGGCCGGCATCCCGGTGGTGGAGAGACCGGTGGCAAAGCCGAATCCGTGGAGCAGACCGAAGGCAAACGCCACCACCCAGGGGTGCCGAATCGTCAGGCTGGTCTCCCCGCGCCAGACCCGGACGATCTCCGGCCCCAGAAACAGGATGCTCAAGGCCACTGCGGCGTTCAACGGCTCCAGCGGAACGGAGGCGATCCCGAGGGTGGGGGGCCGCCAGGGTCAGACTGTGCGCAAGGGTAAACGCGGTGATCGTCTTCACCAGGTTTCTCCGGCCCCGCACAATCAGGAGGAGCCCGAGAACAAAGAGCAGGTGGTCGACCCCGAGCAGGATATGATGAAACCCGAGCCAGCCGTATTCGCGCATGTTCGCCCACCACGACCGCTCGCCTCTGAGCACAATGAAAGGACTGACCGGCCGGACCACCGCGGAGAAAACGCTTCCATCAGCCCGGAGCACACGGACAAAGATATCCGTGACGGTCATCTCCTGAAGCGGGAACCGGATGCGGGTTCCGTCGATTCCCCCGGGTCCGGGAGTCACCGAAAACTGCCGCACCGTCCAGTTGTCCCGCTGCTCCGCAGTCACCATGCCCACCGTCTCCCAATCTTCAGGAAGCTCCAATCGGATGGGTGAGGGGCGACCCGCCATGAGCGGGGTGCGCCAGGTCACCTCGAAACGACCGCCACTAACCTCCCTCAGATCCAGAAGCGCAGGCCAGGATTCATGGGCGCTCGCCCTCGGGAAAAAGGAAAGGACGGCCACCGCAACCCAGAGCCACGCGGCGCGCGACCCGGCCATCCCATGAAGACCGGGACTACGGTTCACCCAAGGCATCGCTCCACCCCTCCTGCTCATAGACAATCTGATACCGGGCCCGCATCAAATCGTAGAAGCGATCCAACATGACCTTCTTGCGCTGCACGAGCCAGTCGCGCCGCACGTCATCCACGACTTCGCCGAACTCCGCTACCCGTCCGGCTTTCGCCATCGTGATCCGGACCAGATGGAAGCCGAAGCCTGAGCGCACGGGCCCACACCAGTCTTCGGCCGGGCAATCGACGACCGCATCGGCAAAGGTCTCCCCGAACAAACGCCCGATTTGCCACATCGGGGACAACCTCATCTCATAGGGAAGCATCAGGCTGTCCCCGAGATCTGGCCACGCCGGCTCACTGATGGATCCGCTTCGAAGGGAATCAAGAAGCTGATCCGCCACACCCAGGACATCGTCATGCTTGTCCGGATTGAGATAGATCTGGACGAAGGCCATCTCCGGATCCAACGCATACTCCGCCCTATTCGCTTCAAAGAAGCGCTCCAGCTCTCCGGGCGCCGGCTCCCGCAGTGCAGCCGTGTCATCCGAAAGCAATTCCAGCTTCTGGCGCATCCGTCGGCGCACGATCGAATCGTCCCTGTCCAGTCCCAGTTTGAGAGCTTCCCGGTAAGCCACCTCGTCGCGGATCTGCTCGCGGATCAGGCCGCGCATCTCCTCATCGGTCGGAGGCCGCTGCCAGGTCCGCACAAAGGTGGTGCTCAGGTGATCCACCAGGCCCTGACTGATCTCTATCCGCTCGGGACCGGACGCTTTCGGCGGATTAACCCACCGAAAGCCCAGAAAGAAGACCGCACCGATGAGGAGGAATTGAAAGAGCGGTTCGCGAATCAGCTTCATCAGGAGTCCGAAGCCCCCATGCAATCGACCTCAGTGAACAAGGCAAGGCGGCAGCACAACGATCCCATGGGCTCCACCGATGTGATGCGGCAACCCCGAGAAACGGGGATCGACCACCCGCCACAGGGATCCGGCCGACCCGCCCATTTGTAACGTATTATGTTACAAAGACGACGTCCCCTCCACAGATGAAACGACGCCCCGGAGAGGTCCGCAAGATCAGGAACCGGGACTCATCGGCCTTGGGCCGGACAGTCCGGACGGTTCGCAACCCATCGGATGACCGGGCAAACAATACGTAGCAGCCTACGGTTTGTTTTCGAACGGGAAAGAAACCCGTCTATGCTACGGTTTGTTTGGCAACAGGCGGCGGGCCGACCCATGGAGAATCAGACAGGCCGGTTCAACAGAGTGGCTGTGGTCTGCATCAATCCGAAAGGAGGTAGATCTCGACCAGACCCACTCCCGGCTGGCCGTCAGCGGAACGGATCCGGGCGGTGTAGCTACCCGGAGCGAGCCGCAGGAGCAGGGACGCATCGCCACTGCCCGGCATGAGAGGAAAGGCACCGACGGACTCGGCCGCCTCGATCATCCCGGCGGTGCCCGGACCACTGTCCCAATCGTCATTGCCGGCCAGAACGGTTCCCGACCCCAGGGGCAGCACCTCGAGCACCGGATCCGTGATCACTCCGGTGACTCCGAAATCTTCCAGTCCCGGCCCGATTCCCCGGATCAGGAACTGACGCGAGCCCGTGCCCTCGAGGACGAACCCGGCGATGAGCCGGCCGCCACCGGCCTCCACCGCTGCCCGGGTCGAGATATTGCGCAGGATCGGCGCCATGGCCTGGCCCGCAGACGGTCCCATCCGGTAAACCTCGACCAGACCGATCCCCTCCTCCGCTGCGCCGGCTCGCAGAACCTCGGTGTAACTGCCGGCAGGCAGAGACAACACCGCGGCCGCATCCGTGCTTCCATCCTCCAGGGCGAAGGCGCCGGTCACCGCTTCGGCCTCCCTTACCGCCGGCGCCGCCCCACTGTCGTCCCAATCCTCATTCTCCAGGAGCCTGACCGAGCCACCCGTGCCCGGGTTCTCGAAGACCGCGAATCTCGGATCCACCAGCGGATCGATGACCTGAAAGTCCGCCAATCCCGGCCCCACTCCGCGAATGAGCAGGTCGGCCCGCCCCTCGCCTTCCAGCACGAAACCCGCAATGGCCACGTTGCTGACTGCGCCCAGCCGGGCCCGGGTAGAGAGGTTACCGGTCAGGCTGTCGGCCGTTCCGATCCGGAAGATCTCGCCGTCGTAATCAATCAGGTAGAGTTCCCCGACCCCGTCCTCGGCAAAGGAGACAACCGAGCCGATTGAGCCCGCATCCGGGGTCAGTTCCGCCGTCCGAGTGACCACCGTGACCGCCCCTTCGGAACCCCGCTCCAGCGACCAGATGGTGGTGA
>JAWLBB010000013.1 GCA_041395105.1 Opitutaceae bacterium
CTCGCTCAGAAGACCTTCATTCAGGGCATTGCGACGACGGGGCAAAAAGGCTGAGGGCTACTGGTCCTCGAGGATTCCGTCGTAGAAGAGCAGGTGGTTGCCGCGGTCCGGTCCGGCGTTGTGGCGCATGGCGGAGCGCGGATGACGATTGTAGAGACCGGTCAGCATGTAAGGGATGTCGAAACCCCATCCGAGTTCGGCCCGCATCGGCTCGATATGCTCCTGGATGCACTCGAGGACAGGCCGCAGTTTGTACTTCGGGTTATGAAGAAACCCGAGGAGAAGCTCGAGATAGCAGTTGCCCGCGCCACGCCCCAGCCCGGCCATGGTCGCGTCCACGAAATTGGCCCCCTGCACGATCGCCTCGATGGTATTGGCGTACCCCAGCTGAAGATTGTTGTGCGCGTGGATGCCCACCTCCATTCCGTTCGCTTTCGCGTGTTTCAGGTACTTCCCGATGAGAAGCCGGATTTCTTCGGAATAGTAGTGACCGAAGCTGTCGACCAGGTAGATGGCCTTCGCACCGGATTGACAAAGCAGTTCCAGTCCCGCATCGAGTTCGGACTCCTGGACGGTGGAGGCGGCCATCAGGTTGACTGTCGTCTCGTAGCCCTTGTCATGTGCGTCCCTGACCATCTCGAGCGCCAGCGGGACCTGATGAATGTAGCAGGCCACCCGGATCATATCGAGGACGCTGTCCTTCTTCGGCAGTATGTCCGTCTTGTAGTCCGATTTCTCGGCATCCGCCATCGCGGTCAGCTTAAGGCCGGTCGGATTGTCCCCGACGATCCGGCGCATGTCATCCTCCCGGCAGTGGCGCCAGCAGCCGTATGCATCAGGACTGAACAGTCCCGGGGAATTCTTGTAGCCGATCTCCATGTAGTCGACGCCGGCGGCGACATTGGCGGCATAGACCGCGCGGACGCAGTCATCGGCAAAACGACTGTCGTTCATCAATCCGCCGTCGCGGATGGTGCAGTCGAGGACTTTGATCTCGGGGCGATAGGAGACCCACGCATGGAGCGAGCCTTCGCCGGCGGCTGGATTTTCAGTAGTCATGGAATCAGGGAAACCATGACCCAATCAAGCCGGTCCGGGGGTGACAAACCAAAACCCGACCGGATTTCCCGCCGCTGCGCGCTCTTGCGCTCGATCAGTCGACCACGTAGACTTCGACCAGAGCGACGCCCGTGCCCCCCGCCACCCCTGATGCCTTGATCGTGTAGGCCCCGGGCGGCAGAGTCACCACAAAGGCGGCGTCAGCGCTCCCCTCGGGAAGTGCAAACGCCCCCACCTGTTGGGCGACCTGGGCCGTCAACGCCTGCTCCGGGCTTTCACCCCAATTGTCCTGGGTCAGGATGAGGTCGCCACCCTTGAAGACGGACATGACGGGATCGCTCAATGCCCCCTGGATGGCAAAGAGCTCACCGAGGGCCGGTCCGACTGCTCGAATGAGAAGGGTCTTGGATCCCTCGGAGGAGACGACCACTCCCGGGATCATGATACTCGCGCCCTGGCCGACGAAGCCCCGATTGGATATATTCGAGAGAACCGCGGTGGGTGAGCCGGCATCCGCATCGTAGAGCTCGACGATGGCGACGCCGGTCGCCCCATCGACTCCGTCCGCCACGACCGTGTAGCCGCCCGCTTCCAATTCCACCAGCAGCGCAGCATCCAGACTGTCCGAGAGGGCAAAGGCCCCGAGGGTCGCCGAGGTCGCGGCAAGGGAAGCCGCGTTGGCGTTGGTTTCCCAGTCATCGTTGGTGGCCAGGATCTCGGCTCCCGCTGAACCCGCACGCCGCAGGACCATGCGAGGATTGGACAACGACCCCTCGACAAAAAAGGGATCGTTTCTCAAGGAGGCGCCGACCGCCCGGATCAACAATTGCTTGGTCCCGCTTCCCCCGATGACGAAACCGGGAATCAGAACCTTGTTCCCGGTGAGTGAAAGTGCCCGGGTGGACAGATTGGTAAGCCTGGCCAGCGAGGATTCTGCGGGTTGAACGGAAACGGTCGCAATTCCACTGGTGGTGCTGCCGCCTGCATTCGACACCACCACGGTGTAGCCGCCCGCAAGAAACGTCTGTGCACTCGGTATGGCAAGACTCGATCCGGTGGCCCCCGGCAGGTCGACGCCGTCGCGTTGCCACTGGTAGAACAATGGTCCTTCCCCGGTCGCCGTGACCTCAAGAATGAGGGAGCCGCCCGCGATCAGGCCGGCGCCGATGGGCGCCTGGGTGATCACGGGAGGATCCACCGGTGGCGGGAGCCAGAGGCTCTGAAGAGCCGCATAGGTCGCGCGAGGGGTCAGGGTGTTCGGACCCCCGCCTGCCGTCTGGCTGATGGCGAAAATGCCCCACCACTCCTCGTTGGCGACCCCGTCGGGCAGTCCGCCCAGGTTGAAACCTCCGGTGTCGTGGGAAAACGGATTGCCGCCCTTCCACCATTCGTCGCCATACTCAAAAACGCACCCGCCCGCCGCAATCGTCGACCGGTCCTCGAGTTCACGCCACAATTTCGCGACGGCTTCGCCGACGAAGGCACCATTGTCCGGATATGGCGCACCGGCTTTGGCATCATAGGCGTCGATGCCGAATTCCGTGATGATCAGCGGCTTTTCGCTGACCGCGGCATACTGATCGAAGAACGTGCCAAAAGTCGTGCCCCGGTATACCTGGATGCACCAGAAGTCGATCCAGGTCAGGCCCGCATCACGCGCGGAGACCTGGTCGATCGCGTCGGTGATGGCGAGAGATACCTTCCGCGAGGGTGTCTGCGCCTTGACCGCTCCGGCGATCGTGTTCATCGCCTGCCAGAACGTCGCCTTGGCACCGTTCCCGTTGTTGTTGTTGGCTTCATTGCCAAGAACAAGGCCCAACACGGCCGGGTGATCGGCCAACCGGGAGTCGATCGCGAGATAATCAACCGTGATGGCACTGACGGCGGAGCTGTTGCTCCAGTCCGTCCCCGGATTGATCCACCGATTGACGAGAACCCGGATCGGATCCACCCCGTCGTTCCAGCACTTGTCGAGGAAATCGGAGTGATCCGCATCCGGACTCCAGCTGTAAACCCGGATCGTATTGGCCCCCATCGCCCTGAGGTTTGCCAGATCTCGCTCATAAACGGCCGCGTAGTTCGCTGTAAAGTAGTCCCCGTAGGGAAATGCCTGTGACGGATTCTCACCGATGGGCGTCGGTTGGTAACAGACACCCCTGACCTGGTACGGCTCGCCCTCCACAAGGAGCGCGCGGGCGACGGACTCCTGGCAGAGAAAAAGAGCGGTCAGGGCAAGGACGGCGACGGGTTGAGAAAGGATTTTCATGCGGGACCCCCTTGAATCATTCCAGAGAAGCCGATCGTCCGGACTCGATGATCTCAATCAGCGAGGGAATCGACAGGAATCCGGACCACGATCTTTCGCACAACACAGTTGCGCCTGAAGACGGCCGCACTCTCATCCCGGGTGAGGCGGGCCGATTCGCGTTGGATGATCCGGCCGTCGGCCTGGTGCAACTCGAGAGCCGGTCCTTCCCCCGCCCGGTAAACAACGGGGACCTGGCAGAAGGTGAAGCCGAGCGACTGGGCGGGAAGCGGAACAGCCTGCGCCGCTCCCTGACAATCAAGGATCTCCAGAACCGACGGGTCCCGGTGAAATTCCGCCCTGCGCAACAACCGCGGCTCGAAGCTCAGACACCCATCCGAGACGTTCAATCCGAGTTCGCCGAGACGGATGAGCAGATCCTCTTTGACCTGGCCGGTCATCCCGGGCTGTTGAGCGCCGGCATGGGCCGGCGTGTGCGAATAGGCATCGGTGGGGAAGGCACCGTAACGGGACGGCGACCGGTGGATTCCGAGCCCCGCCAGAGAAGCATGGTAATGCCTCGCGAGTCTATCGACGGTGCGCCCATCCACTCCCGTCTCCAGCGCCCTCCGGTGATTTTCCTGGATGGCGAGAATCAACTTGGAAACCATGTGCCAGTAGATGCTGCCGAGCCCCTCATAGGCAAAGAAGGTGCCCGAGCGTCCGGTAAAGGCCTGGTGCCGGAAAGTGGATTCATAGACCGCCTCGATCGAATCCCGCTCGTCCGCCACCTGGCCCGCCCATTCGGATTGCCAAAGGAGATCCAGAGCCCGGCGCAGGTCGGAGACATTGTGGAATGCCGCATTGAAGCGGACATCTCCGTTTCGGTCCCTTGTCACGATCCGGGCATCGCCCGCCTCGAGCATGGAACGCAGGAGACCGGGCAGGACCGCTGAACCCTCGGCGATCCGGTTCTTTTCCATGAAGCCCGGGAGGATGCGATCCGGATAAAGCAGATAACTGTCCTGGTCCTCCCGATACAACGGGCTGGACCGCAAGGCATCGAGCAGACCCGCCGCTTCATCCGGTTCCAGCACGCCGGAACTGAGAATGGACACCTGCCCCTCGAGCATCTGACCCAGCCGACCGAGCCCGACTCCGCCATCCGGTTCGAACGATAGAAGATTGTAGGCATGAAAGAGACCGTCCCCCCGGGCGTTTTCGAGAAGGGCCGCCCGGACCACCGAGCCCACCCGGTCAAGAAACGATGCCAGCTCGGAGCCGGGGACCTCCCTTGTCTCACCTCCAAGGCCTCTTTCGTAAAGCCCTGCCCGATAGGTGCCCGCCATCTCCCCGAGTCGGTCAAGCCATTCCCGCCGGTTCGAGGAGGCTTCATCGCCCTTCTTCACCTCAAGGCCGGAAAAGACCAGGGCCTGCGCACGCAGCCAGTCCGCCACCTCGGCGCTCAAGGTATGGACGGGGTGGACCTGCGGATCCTCAAGCAACTCCATCAGGAACAGCACATAGCGGTGGACATACCCCAGCGTGACCACCGAGACGCCGTAACCCACCAGGGCATTGTTGGCGTCATTCCACTCCGGACGTTGCGTATTCATCCAGATTCCTCCTCCCGGCACGAAATTGGCCAGTTTGGCCAGAAGCGGAACCAGGAGCTTTTCCAACAGGCTGACCCGGCACAGGTCGCCGTCGACACGGTGAAGCAGCTTTCCATCCTCACCAACGGACGCAACCCGTTGCGCGATCCGGGCCGCGGCATCCCGATCAAAGTCGACCGTATTGCGGGGATCCTTCAGGATATCCGCGTAGGGTCGGATACGATAGGGAACCTCGGTGTAGACCAGGAACGTCTCATCGAGCAGACTCTGGAGACGGCCCGGCTGGAATCGGCGGGATGTTTCCAGCAACTTGAGCAGGTAGATGATCTGGTGGTCTCCCCAGTAGCCGATATTCGACCAGGGCTCATTCGGGTCGGGCACTTCCCATTCGATCCCGCGATCCGTGATTCGATAGGGATTGTAGCCGTCGGCCGTGGACGCATTCAGGAAGCGCAGAACCGTCGCCTCGATGAATTCGGGATAGGCATGGACCAGCGCTTCCCAATTCTGGAAAATATCCCGCCAATTGCCCTGGTAGGCCAGTCTCGACGATCCATCGGCATTCCGTATGTCAATTGAGAATCGATTCCAGGGTCGGCTGGGATCTCCATGCCGGCGACTGAAACTCAACGGCAGATACTCACCCGCCAGCCGGCGAAGATCGGGATCACCGATTCGCTCGACTTCGCGGATCAATTCCCGCCGATCCACCTGTTCCGGCAGCTGCCGAAGTTGAGCCGCATGGGTCCGATGAATGCCCGGATTGAAGTGCTGCAGCCGGCTCAGGAAGTCTGCCCGAGGCAATGAATAGCCATGTTCGAACATCCCCCCGCGCATCACGTTGAACATCGCGTTGGAGAAGTGCCGCCAGCACCGCAATTCATCGTGGGTCGACTGTATCCCGTCAACCGAACCAACCCGCCGGCGCAGTCCGTCGCGCGTCGCCCGGATGCCGGCCGCGAGATCGGATGCCATTTCCCCGGTGTTCCGAACCCGGTGGACCAGCTCCGTCACATCCGCGGCAGAGAGACCGACGTCGGCAACCGTCCACCAGTTCATCTCTTCTCCCGGCGACAGCGTCCCGTCCGATGCCACCAGGAAGGCGCCCCGGCGCCCCCGGATGGCCGTTTCATTGAGTAGGGTCGAGCCTTTCCTGAAGGCGTTGACCTGTTCTGTGCTCAGCAGGATGCGATGCGCCTCCAGGCCAACCGACCAGGCAACCGAGGCGCGTAGGCTCTCGTTCGGCTCCGATCGGTCCGAAGGCAGGGAACTCAGCGAATAGAGGCCGATCCCCTCCGGCACGAGCAACTCATTGGACTTGTAGGCATCTCCCAGCACGCTGAATCGTGCCTGAAAGGCCTCGTCGAGACCGTAGGGCAGTATGTTGCGCAATCCATCCAGCAACTGCACCTCGATCCCTTCCGGCCCGGTATTGGACAGCTCGCAGCACCGGACGATTCCGTGCCGGGCAGAAAAGCTCCAATGGTGCCGCCAGCGAAGTCCCAGATCCGGATTCGTCTCTTCAAAAATGACCCGGCTTCCGGTGATATTCTTGAAGAGCCGCCTCTGAATCTTCGAATCGACCGAAGGAATCGCAGACCACGGCTCCCATAGCTTCCACTCCGCCCGCCCGTCGGATCGGACGCGCAGAATGGTGAGACCGCCGGTCGATTCCGTCGAATCGAAGAGACGGTCCTGATTGCAATAGGGAAAGAGGGCCTCGTCGGGATTCTTCCGGCCCGCCGTGATGGCTCCGTTGCTGCCGACAAACATCCAGTGGTCGTCATCACTCACCACGTTGACCAGAAACGGCTTGAGTTCGCGATGGCAGTCAACGCCGATGAAGCGCTCCCCGCCGATCTCGCAAAAAAGCTCCTCCGGTCCCGCCTCCCCCACCCCGCCGGGCCCCGTCCGGCCCCTCTGGATGCCATCGCTGTGGAATCGGGGATCTTCGGTCACAATACTTGCCGCCCCCCGGTCTGAACCTGTTTCAGTCGTTTTCATAAAGCTCTGATCTTACGTTTCATGCAGCTGCAAATCCCTGTCCGGAATGGACGGCAAAGCATCGTTTTTCAGATGCCCACTCAAATGGATGCCCAGCGGCGGGACAATAATAAAGTGCACAGTAATGCACTTTTTTATTTGACAGCCCTCCCAAAGTGAGGCGAATTGCAACCCAAGCGAGGCGAGACAGGTCGCCGCTCACGAATCCACCAACAAGCTCTACCCAACAATAATGAACCCTATAAAGGCAGCCGGGCCTACCGGCCTAACACGTTACATCGCGTGCGCTTCCGTCCTTCTTCTTTCAGGAGGGATCGCACTTGCCCAGCAGGCTCCATCCGCGAGTTCCGAGCCGGAGGACGACGAGATGATCATGCTCAGTCCCTTCGAGGTCTCGGATTCGGGTGACTCGGGCTACTATGCGACCAACTCCATCTCCGGATCCCGCATCAACGTCGCGATCCAGGATATTCCGCTTTCGATCGAGGTGGTCACCTCGGACCTGATTGAGGATACCGGATCGGTCGACCTGCGCCAGTCTCTGCAATACAGCGCCGGCGTCCTGCTGACCACCCAGAATGACGGGCGCAATCCCGATCAGTTCAGCGATGTGGGCGGCGTCAACAATCCCGAGGGTGTCACCAACAACAAGACGAACACCTCCTTCAAGGTCCGCGGGTTCGTCACCGACGATGTCCTGCGCGACGGCTTCCGCCGGCAGCACGCGACCGATTCGATCAACATTGAACGAATCGAAGTCGTCCGCGGTCCGTCCGCCCTGCTCTACGGCATCGGCAATTTCGGTGGTATCGTCAACTACCTGATCAAGAAGCCGACCGCAGAACTGCAGCAGAACTACACCTTCATGGTCGGAACCGATTCCTTCTTCCGCGGCACCGCCGACATTTCCGGCCCGTTCAAGAAATGGGAGGGTTCGGGTTACCGGATCAACCTCTCCGCCGAGACCGGCGACGACTGGACGGATCTGAAGAACCACGATGCCTATTTCATCGCCCCCATCTTCCAGTTCCAGCTCACACCCAAGACCACGCTGGTCGTCGATGGAGAATACGGGAAGAATGACGCCAGCGCGATCGGCTTCCAGAGCGTCCGCTCGCCGAGCGTGACCGGTGTTCCGATCAGCCAGCCCGACCGTCTCGAAACCTATGGCTTCCACCGGGTTCCCGGGGAAGACGTCCGAACCTTCCGCTGGTCGGGTCCGGACACCTACCTCAACACTGAGGCAATGAATTTCCACGCCGACCTGACGCAGGAGATCATCCCGGACATGTATGTCAAACTCGGCACCAACATTTCCGAAACCAACTTCGATATCAGGGACGTCTTTGGCGCGATGCAGCAGAATGTCGGCCCGGAGTCCCTCCGACGGACAGTGACTTCCTACCAGGTCATCGACGGACAGGATTCCCTCGTCACCTCGACCGTCCCGAATTCGATTCTTCAGTACGCCTGGGTGGACACCGAGGAACAGAACAAACGCTACCAATACCGCGCCGAGTGGACCTGGACCAAGGAGATTTTCGAGGACAACAAATGGCTTTCCTCCAAACACAGTTTCCTCGCCGGCTATTCCCAGGAAGACGCCTCCCAGACCAAGATGATCTGGCAGACCAACAACTCCACTGAGAACGTCGGATGGAATTTCAAGGCCCCGGATGACGCCAACCCGATCCGTTTCGGCACCCAGGGAGACGGATCGCCCGACGTCGGGATGTCTGAGAATTTCCGGACATCCTCGGATTCCACCAACAAGGGTCTTTACGGCGTGTATTCCGGTCGATTCTTCGAGGACCGCCTCTTCCTTCTCGGCGGACTGCGCAATGACAAGAGCTCAACCGCCACCGCCCGGGCCGACTGGAGAAATCCAAACGCGAGCACGTCAAGTTCCGGTGAAGAGGTTTCCATCAACAGCGCACAGTGGGGCGTCAGCGTCGAAGTCATTCCCGGAGTGTCGCTCTTCGCTCTCGGGTCGGAAGGCGTGCAGCCGAATTTCGGCGGCAAGGTCGATGCCCTCGGCAACGCCATGGATGCGGCCACCAGCAGTTCGAACGAGTACGGCGTGAAGCTGAACCTGATCGAAGGAAAACTGGCAGCGACCATCAGTGCGTTCAAAATCGAGCGGGTCGGTGTCCCCACCAGCTACTGGTGGGCGCCGGCGCCGGGCCGTGGGGCCTTCCGCCGGGGTGATGACATCATCTACAATATCGCCGACTTCAAGGCCGCTCCCGACATCGGCGATGACCTGAGCTGGAAACTGGTCATGTTCACCGAGCCGGTGATGAACGCCTATGCGGCAGCCAAGGAATCGGGCGCCATTTATAACAAGGGCGAGAATACCTACATCAATGCGTCAACCCAGACCGGTGCCGCCTATCTGGATTCGGTTTTCGCCGGGGTTGCCTCGGGACTCGGCTGGCCGGGTTGGCTTTATGTCGGCGTGCCCGAGGGCGATCCCGAGGTCAACACCGCGGGTGAAGACTGGTCCGAAGGCCTCTACTCACAGTCCATCTCGGATTCGTCCGAAGGCTACGAGGCCCAGTTCCTCTTCTCGCCTCTGACCAACATGCAGATTATCCTCAACTACTCGCACGTCACCCGCCAGATCGACAGCCCGGGCACCTTCACCCAATATCCGTATGAGGA
Source organism: Opitutaceae bacterium (assembly GCA_041395105.1). Classification (NCBI taxonomy): domain Bacteria; kingdom Pseudomonadati; phylum Verrucomicrobiota; class Opitutia; order Opitutales; family Opitutaceae; species Opitutaceae bacterium. The sequence goes on from JAWLBB010000013.1 coordinate 9,589, forward strand.
AGGGAACTGGGACCGTTGGGCCATGTGGTATTTCCCCGATGGTTCGTGGGGACTTTCCGGATATCCGGCCACCGAGGCCTATCCGGGCGGCACCAACGGCCTGCCGAACCAGGACACCTCATCCTGGGCCGGACTGGGCTATGGCGCGGGAGAATCCCTGGATGATTCGCCCGAGCATGTGGTTTCGGTCTGGAGCTCCTATTCCTTCAGCGGCGATGGCGCCCTGAAAGGTCTCCAGTTGGGTCTCGGAGGCGTCTGGGAAAGTGAGCGCGAGTATGCCTCTTCCTATACCTCATCGGGCCAGATCAAGGAGAACCAGACGGGCAAGAAGATCCAGGCCTTCACCGATCCCCGCCTGACCATCAATGCCATGGTCAAATACGACTGGGTCATGAGCGAGAAGTACAACACGTTCGTTCAACTCAACGTCGACAACCTGCTCAACGACACGGATCAATACGGTCTGCTCTACGCGCCAGGCCTCTCAGCCCGGATGACATTCGGCATCGGCTTCTGAGAACCCTTCAGTGCGGCGCGGCGGGCGGGCCAAGGCTCCCCGCCGCGTCTCATTTTCCCTTGTGACAAGCAAGGGCATGGCTATACCCACGCTGTCCATCTCCCCACTTGCCGGTCAAATGAAGGTCAGCCAACAACATATTGCCGACGAACTGAACCTCTCGCGGACCACGGTGTCCCGGTGTTTCACCAATCATCCGAAGATCAATCCGGAGACTCGCTCAGCCGTTTTCCAGCTGGCCACGAAACTCGGCTACAACTACAGCGCGCCCCGCAATGTCGAGGCCAAGAAGCCTGCCGAAAGAAACACCATTGCCGTTCTCGTCGGGCTGGCGGAGGAAAACCGCCAGGCGGCCGATACGGCCGCCGCCGTGATCAACGGAATCAGCGAGCGCGCCGCCGCTCAGCATCTTGAGCTCCAGCTTCACTATGTCGATCCGGCTCAATTCCGCCTGGCACCCCGGGCCCGCAAGATCCTGCCGGAGGCCGACACCTCCGACTGGCGCGGGACCATCCTGATCTATCCTTTTCACGAGGAAAGTGTGATCAATCTGATGGCCAAATTCCCCACCGTGGCTGTCCTTGACGATTACGACCTGGCGGAAATCGATTGCATCAACCCGGACGAGGGACGCGGCATCTCCCGCATGGTCCAGCACCTCTATGACCTCGGTCACAGGCGGATCGGTTTCCTCAGCTGGAAATACCCCGTTTCGACCCCATGGGTGGGCCGCCGGGTCGGGGCCTACCTGGAGAATCTCTACCGGCTTGGTCTGGAGATTGAACCGGACCATATCCTGAATGTTCGCGGCGAGAATTCCATGCCATTGGACGAACTCTCCAATCGGGTCGCCCGATTGGTCCGTCAAGGTGTCACCGGCTGGGTCTGCGCGGCCGATCACCAGGCCTACCCCCTGCTCGTCGATCTGAAGAACAGGGGTATCCGCGTCCCGCACGATTGCTCGATCACCGGCTTCGACGGAATCAGGCCGCCCCGGGGACTACCGCAACTGACCACCATGCGGACACCGTTTCGCGAGATGGGCATTTCATCGGTCGTTTCCCTGTTGCGGAAAATCGATCAGCCAAGCGCCGCGCGACGCCACATCATGGTTTCCAGCCACGTCGTCATCGGCAAGACCACGGCCCGCCCTCCCGCCTGATCACCAAACCCGTTCCGGAAACGACCGGTTGCCCGTCAGCCGTCCCGGCAGTGGCACCGGTCATCCAGGGAAACCCGTCTTTCGAATCAACCATCATACTTCAGGCCTCATGAGACCTTCTGCTCGACCGACCGCCCTGGCCACGGGCCTGCTCCTGCTGGCCACTCCACTTTCCCTCCTCTTCGGGGAACCGCTAACTGATCGGCAGGCTCCGACCGACCCAACCGGTTGGGACCTGGTCTGGTCGGATGAATTCGACCAGCCCGGCGCCCCCGATCCCGAGAAATGGGACTACGATGTCGGTGGTCACGGCTGGGGAAATGCCGAACTCCAGTTCTACACGAAGGACCGGAGGGAGAACGCCCGGGTCGAAAACGGCCACCTCGTCATCGAAGCCCGGCGTGAAGAGTGGGAAGGAAATGAATACACCTCGGCCCGGCTCGTGACCCGCGGTCGGGAAAGCTGGCTCCACGGCCGTTTCGAAATCCGCGCCCGGTTGCCGGAAGGGCGCGGGACCTGGCCCGCCATCTGGATGCTCCCGGATGATTGGAACCTCGGGTCCGGCCAGTGGCCGGATGTCGGCGAAATCGACATCATGGAACATGTCGGCTACGATCCAGGAGTCATTCACGCGACCGTCCACTCCAGGAAGTTCTTTTACAAGTGGAACGAGAACTCCCCCAAGACCAGCATGATCGAAATTCCCGATGCCAACTCCGAATTCCATACCTACGCCGTTGAATGGACGGCCGATGAGTTGCGGGCCTACGTCGATGACACCCTTTATTTTACCTACACCAACCCCGGTGAAGGCTGGGAATCATGGCCCTATACCCGCCCCTTCCACCTGCTTCTCAACGTCGCGGTCGGTGGGCACTGGGGAGCCCAGAAGGGAGTGGACGAAGAGGCCTTTCCACTGCGGATGGAGATCGACTTCGTCCGTGTCTACCAGCAAGTCGGGAAGTGACCCGATTCGCACCTGGTTGAATCGAGACCTCGACTCAGGACCAGGATCATCTTCTCGTCCGCCATTTCGATGCAGCCGCCCCAGTCTTCTGGGGCGCATCGAGGTGGATTCGCGGCCCAGGATTGTCGCGACGACAGGAAGAGAGTCCTTCTGAAAGCCCCTGATTCGGGAGTCATTCCGGATCCCCGGCGTGGCGCGCGGCCAGTTCACGCTCGACCCTGGCCACCTCGTCTTCGCGCAGTGGATAGCACCAGACGGCCACCGCGCTGAAAACGGCAAAGGCGGCGGGGATGAAGGTGAACATGACGCGGATACCCAGCAGGGAGGATTCCGACTGAACCTGATTGGGCACGAATCCCGCAAACTGCAGCATCCAACCGGCCAAAAACCCACCGATGGTCAGGCCCAGCTTCTGGGCAAACTGGGCCGCCGAGAAAATCAGGGCGGTCGAGCGACGCTGGAATTTCCATTCCCCGTAATCCGCCACATCGGCATACATCGCCCAGACCAGGGCCGGAGTCGGGCCCACAATGAACGTTCCGACGATGTTCACCAGCATCATCAGCCAGAAATTCTCCGGCGGGATGAAGAAGAAGGCCGCCATGGTCGCCGCATTGGCCAGGGTGAGGCCGACCATCAACTCCCGTTTTCCCCAGCGCTTGCTGAAAAGCTTCGTGCAGGCCACCCCGAGTATCAGGGCCAACGTGCCCGAAGTCATGAAAATGGTCGAACGGTCCAGGAATCCGATGAAGGGCGATCCGTCATCACCGACAAAGTACTTGAAGTAGTGAAGGGTGACCGCGCCGCGGACCGCCACATTGGCCAGGGTGAAAATGGCGGCGGCAAAGAGAATCAACCACGGGCGGTTGGCCACCAGAAACCTCAACTCCTGTTTCAGGTTCGACTTCTGCCCGACCGGCGGGTGCACCCGCTCCCGCGTCACCGCAAAGGTGAAAAGGAAGAGGCCGATCGCACAGACCGCGAAAATCGCCATCGTTCCCTTGAAACCCGCCGCCTCGTCGCCCTGACCGATCAACGCAACCAACGGGCGGGCGCTGAAGGTGATCAGCAGTTGCCCGGTAAAGGCGCAGACAAAGCGATAACTGGAGAGCACGGTCCGCTCCGACGAGGAGGGCGTCATCACGCCCATCAGGGCCGAATAGGGAATATTGATGGCGGTGTAGGCCATCATCATCAGGGTGTAGGTCACATACGCATACACCAGTTTGCCCTGCACCGAGAGATCGGGGTTGGCGAACATGACATAACCCATGATCCCGTAGGGAACCGCCATCCAGAGCAGATAGGGCCGGTACTTGCCCCAACGCGTCCGCGTCCGATCCGCCACCACCCCCATCATCGGGTCATTGACCGCGTCCCAGAGCCGGGCGACCAGGAAGAGGGTGCCCACGACTCCGGCTGACAACCCGAACACGTCGGTGTAGTAGTAGAAGAGGAAGATGTTGAAGGTGTGAAAGACGAAGTTGGACGCGGTATCTCCGAGTCCGTATCCGAGTTTCTCGACAAATCCGAGACGGGGGCTTTGGGCAGGGTCAGACATGGCAAGGCAGAGGTTTGGACACAATCCGGTTCCCTGGGTGGTCCCGGAATCCAGGAACCCTGGCGACCACCGAATCCCGCCGCAACCCTAAAGTGCAGTAATGTGCACCTTAATGAATCAGCCGGAAGGCAAGACACCTCCGCGTCCCTGAGTCTGCCCGCAGGAAAAATCCGGAGCATCCCCCCGATTCCTGTCTATGCTCCCAGTCCGACCACGGCCTCAGAACGCCCAGGCTTTCCGCTCGTGCAGCAATTCCGCAATCTGAATGGCGTTGAGGGCCGCCCCTTTCCAGAGTTGGTCGCCAACCACGAAAAATGCCAGACCGTTGTCGAGAGCGGAATCCTGTCGCAGCCGCCCCACCCCGCAATTCACCTTGCCGGCAAGGTCAAGCGGCATCGGGTAACGGTTGGCGGAAGGCTCGTCCATCAACTCCGCACCGGGGAAGCCCGCGATCGCTTCGCGCGCTTTCTCCAGGTTGACCGGACGCTCGAATTCCGCGTCGATCGAAATGGAATGGGCCCGGAAGACCGGAACCCGTACACAGGTGCAGGAAACCCGCAGACCGGGCAGGCCGAGGATCTTCCGGCCTTCGTTCTGCATCTTCATCTCTTCCTTGGTGTAGCCGGTCTCGAGGAAGGAATCCACATGGGGAAGCAGATTGAAGGCGATCTGGTGCGGGTAGACCTTGTGGGTGATCGGATCACCTTTGACGTAGGCCTGGATCTGATCCTCCAACTCGATCATGGCCGCGGCTCCCGTCCCTGAAACCGCCTGGTAGGTCGAGGCAAAAAAGCGCTTCAATCCAAAGGCCTGGTGGAGCGGAGCCAGGGCCATCAGGGCGACGGCGGTCGAGCAATTCGGGTTGGCGATGATCCCCTGGTGGGCGACTGCGGCATCCGGATTGATTTCCGGGATGGCCAGGGGCACACCCGGATCCATCCGGAAAGCCGAGCTGTTGTCGATGACCACGCAGCCACGTTTGACCGCCTCCGGAGCCAGATTCCTCGAAATCCCGGCGCCCGCACTGAAGATGGCAAAATCCAGTCCTTCAAAAACCTCGGGACGGGCTTCCTCGATCACCCACTTGTCGTTACCGACCGCAATCGTCCTGCCGGCGGACCGGGCGGAGGCGAACAGCCGGAGTTCGGAAATCGGAAAGCGACGATCCCGAAGCAGCTGGATCAACTCTTGACCGACCGCTCCGGTTGCGCCGACGATGCCTGCTTTGTAGCTCATGGAATGAAGGACGAAGATTACAAAAGGCTGATCCAAAGATGCGGCGAGCTGGCAATCAAGCCAACAAATGAGTCGCTCACCGTTTCCATTGCCCGCCAGGAGATGACTCTCTGGTCCGGCGGGAACGCCGAGGTGACCTGGGCCGTCTCCACCAGCCGGCGGCCACCGTCCTGTGTCCAGGATTCCCTGGGGACGCCGACCGGGCTCCATGTCATCGCAACGAAATTGGGCGATGGCGAACCGCTCGGAACCGTCTTCCGGTATCGCCAGAGCCTCGGCACCCTCTATTGGGAAATGCCCGCCGCGGAACAGGAGAAAGCCCTCATCACCACCCGTATCCTGCGCCTGCGCGGTCTGGAGGAAGGCCTGAATGCCGGGGAAGGTTGCGACAGCCATTACCGGATGATCTATATTCACGGCACCAATCATGAAGCGGCCATCGGCCAACCACACAGCGCCGGCTGCATTGAAATGCTGAACGCAGAGGTCCTCGAGCTTTACGAACGGGTGCCCGAGGGAACGCTTGTCTGGATCGGATTCTAGGCGCCTGGCGCTCTTTCCGCGTAAGATTTCAACACCTGTGGGGCCCGCCCCTCTTCGGTGTGCGGTTCGCTGGCATCCAAACTGCTCCGGCCTCCTGTCCGGGTCTTCCGTTGCCAACCTCGAGAATACCTGCAAAGACTGTAACCTTGCTGCACATCGACCACACCAATATCTACCGCTACACCCGCCCGGTCGAGTGGACCATTCATCGACTCATGCTGCGTCCGGCCGAGAGCCACGACGTGCGGATTCTCAAGGAAAGCCTGGAGATCTATCCGGCCCATGATCTGCGCTGGAAACACGATGTGTTCGACAATTCGGTCGCCCTCGTGAATTTCACGGAAAAAGCCGATGAGATGCGTATCACCACTCATTACGAGGTCGAGCAACGCAACACCAACCCGTTCAATTTCGTTCTCGAGATCTACACCAATGATCTCCCTTTTGCCTACCGCGGGGATGAAGCCGAGGACCTTCTACCCTATCGGAAACCGCGCCATCCCGCGGATGCGGTGGCGGTCGGAGAATGGCTTCGGCCCTTCCTCGACAAAGACGGACGCGGCCAGACCCTGCCCTTCCTCCTCGCTCTGAACGAATCCGTCCCCAAACACTTCCGCTACGGCGTCCGGGAGGAACCCGGCATCCAGACTCCCGCTGAAACCCTGAAGATGGGGAGCGGAACCTGTCGGGATTTCGCCCTTCTCTTCATGGAGGCCGCCCGGCACATGGGCCTGGCCGCCCGCTATGTCAGCGGATACCTCTGCGGAAGCGGGATTGAGGATCCGGGCGTCGCCGAAAATTCGACGCACGCCTGGACCGAAATCTACCTGCCCGGTGCCGGCTGGAAGGGATTTGATCCCACCGGCGGCATCCTGGCCGCCGGGACACATCTTCGGGTCGCAGCGACCCGCAACCCGTCCCAGGCCACTCCCATCCTCGGCAATTACCTCGGCGACGCCTCCCTCTTTCGAGGCCTGGAGGTAACCGTGAGGGCAAGAGCCATTCCAACCGAACCATGACGAATACCCCCATCGGAACCCAGGGTCTTCTGGCCGACCAAAAACTGTCCGCAGCCGGCCTCACATTGACCCAGGGCGGCGAGCCCACCTTTGTTCCGCACGATACCTCGGCTCCGGAATGGAATGTGGCCGCGCTCGGACCGGAAAAGCTTCTTTATGCCCGTCGGCTCGCCCGTGAACTTGCTTCCAACCGCTTCAAAGGCGGCGTGATTCTGCAGTCATTCGGCAAGCAGTATCCCGGTGAACCGCTGCCACGCTGGCAGGTGGGGGTCTACCGATCCCGGACAGGAGAACCTCTCTGGAGGGATCTCTCCCGGCTGCGCCTCGACCAGAAAAAGGTCACCGCCAGCCATCCTGACATGCCGGCCGCGTTCATCCGCAAATTGGCCCGAACCCTCGAACTGCCCGACACCGCCCTTCCCGCCTACGAGGATTTCGAGGACAAGCTCCGCGTCACCGGTTCAAAGGCCGCCACCCGGTTGTTGCCGCGATTCTCACGGAAGGATCATGCCTTCATCTCACGCGCCCTGACCGAAGAGGAAACCGAGACCTGGCGCGCCTTCTTCGCACCCGCCGGCTGGGTTCTTCCGCTTGACCACGACGGCCGGTCCTGGTCCACCGGAAAGTGGAACCTTCCCGACGATGACGACCTCACCCTGCTGACCGGGGACAGCCCGATCGGTCTGCGATTGCCCCTGAACCTCCTGCCCAAGGACGCCCTGCGCCGTGGTCTCACCGCCGAGTTCAGGGACGACGAGCTTCTCGTCTTCCTTCCGCCTCTCCCGAGCTTCGCCGCCTTTGCCGAGCTGGTCCGGACAATCGAGACACTGGTGGTCGAGCTCGACCTGCCACCGCTGAGGCTGGAAGGCTACACCCCTCCGGACGATGAGGACCTCGAGTCGATCGCCCTGACCTCCGACCCTGGAGTGCTCGAAGTCAACCTGCCGCCCGCCGACAACTGGACTTCCCTAGAGGACGTGATCCGCAGTCTCTTTGCTTCGGCTGAATCCGTCGGTTTGCGCGGCTACAAGTACCAGATCAGCGGCCGGAAGGTCAGCACCGGCGGCGGCGCCCACATCATTCTCGGCGGTCCGGACCTCGCGCACAATCCGTTCATCGAACGCCCCACCCTCTTGAGCAGTTTCCTGCGTTTCCTCCAGAACCATCCCTCGCTCTCCTACGCCTTCAGCGGTCTCTTTACCGGCCATTCCTGCCAGGCCCCCCGGGTCGATGAAAGTGCCTTCGCCCTGCCTTACGAACTCGAGATCACCCTGCGCGCAATCGAGCAGATGCCGTCACCCGGTTCCCCCGTCATGCTGGACGCCATGCTCCGCAACCTGCTCATGGACTGGAACGGCAACACCCACCGGGCTGAGCTCAGCGTGGACAAGTTCCACAACTACAATGCGTCCAACGGCATGAACGGGCTGATTGAGTTCCGGGCCTTCGAGATGGTGCCCGAGCCCGAACAGCTGCTCGCCGCCAATGCCCTCCTGCGCGCCCTGACCGCCTGCTTCGCCGAGGAGCCCTACACCCACCCCCTGATCGACTGGCGGGAGGCCCTCCACGATCGCTTCGCCCTTCCCTGCTTCCTCCGCGAGGACCTCCGAAAAGTGATCGCCTACCTCAACGGCCACGGCTTCTCCTTTGCCGGGGAGACCTTCGACCCTCAGATCGATTTCCGATTCCCCGTCATCGCCCGCTTCGAGACCGGGAAGATCCGGTGGACCCTCCGCCAGGCCCTCGAGCCCTGGCCGGTCATGGGGGAACACCCCGGCACCGGACGGATCGTCGACAGCACGACCGACCGGCTCGAGCTCCTGGCCGAGGGTCCCGGGACCGACCGGGCCTTCAAGGTCGGCATCAACGGGATTGAAATGCCTCTCCTCCCGGCCGGTGAAGACCGGGCCGTCGGGGCCATCCGTTACCGCCTCTTCAACAATCCCTGGGGATTGCAGCCGCAAATCGAGGCCCACTCCCCCCTTCGTATTGAAATTCTGGATGTCTCCTCCGGGCAACCCGCTTTTGCCCTCGATTACCTGAACTGGCGGGCCGAGGGCTTCGCCTACGAAGGCCTGCCTTCCACCGCGGAGGAAGCCGCTCATCGGGTCTCGGAGCGGCTCAGGATCCACCCTTCACCCCTCCCCGGATACGGTCCCCTGAAGGCTGCGCCACCCTCTCCGCACGCCCCGTTCACTTTGGATCTTCGGCGCTGCTGAGAGGTTTCCTTCGTGGAATCAGCCCTCCCCGACCTTTCTCCTCTCCCAGGCCCCCGACGCACTCCCATGAAACGCATCCGCATCCAACACCGCACGACCTATCGCTACAGCGAGCCCGTCACCCTGCTGCCCCATCGCCTCATGATCCGACCACGGGCCGGCCACGACATTCAACTGGAAAGCTCCTCCCTCACCATCACCCCAGCCCATTCCATCAAATGGCAGCGTGACATTTCCGGCAACTCCGTGGCCATCGTCAACTTCCTCGAGGAATCCGACCTTCTCTCCATCGACAGTGATGTCGTGGTCTCCCACTACGAAGCGGAACCCCTCGACTTCATCGTCGATGAAAAGGCTGTCATGTTCCCCTTCTTCTTCAGCCCGTCGGAGCGGGTGGACCTGATCCCCTATCAGACGCTCTGTTTCCCCGGCGACAGTATTCAGGTCAGGGACTGGCTGGATCAATTCTGGCGACCGGGCCAGACCATAGAAACCTACGCCCTGCTTGACCGGATCAACAAGGACATCGTCCAGAACTTCCGCTACACCATGCGGGAGGAACCCGGGGTGCAGAGACCCTCGGAAACCCTGGCAAAGCGGGCCGGATCCTGCCGGGACTTCGCGACACTCTTCATTGAAGGCTGTCGCTACTTCGGCCTGGCCGCCCGGTTCGTCAGCGGCTACCTCCACTGTCCCGATACCGTTCAGGGGCACGGTTCCACCCATGCCTGGGCGGAAGTCTACCTGCCGGGGGCCGGCTGGAAGGGATTCGACAACACCAGCGGCATCGTTGTCGGACAGGATCATATCGCGACCGCCGTCACCCGCCACCCGGCCGACGCACCACCCATCTCCGGAAGCTTCGCCGGAAATCTCAGTCGCCCCTCCGAAATGCAGGTCGAGGTTCTCGTCTATACCTTGAATTGAGTTCAGGAATCGCTCTTCCCACGATCGCGTCACGGCGCAGGCGCCGGCCCTGCAGGCATTCCATCGCCCGATCCGCAGGGCCGGACCCTGGTCCGCGCCTTGCCCTCACCACTCGAAGACCCGATCCCAAGGCTCCACCGGGACCGGAACCGAAAGCAGCGCAGGCCATTCAAAGGGACGATGGCGCCTTTCAAATTCCTCGCGTCGGGCGGCCGCGAGAAGAACAGCGTGGAAGTCGCTCATCCCCCCGCCGGGAATTCGCAGACGCAGCAGGCGCATCGACTCGAGCATCGCCGCCAGATCGGTGGAAGACAGTCGGTCCGGTTGCGCTTCCAGGCTGTCCGCCATGATCTCAACCGCGCGGAGCGCCACCCGGTGAATCCGTGCCTGATCATCCCGGATCAGTGTCCGCAGATCCCGATAATACAGGGTCTTTCCGCCGGCGCCCAGGGAAACCAGCGGAGCCGACAACTGTTCGAGGACCAGCCCGTCGGCCCCGGACTCGAACGTCTTCCCGCGAAAAAGGAGCCCCAACTGCAGACCGTCCCCCCCCGTATCCACGGCAAGGGTTCCATCGTAAAGCTGGAACCGACGCGCCTCCAGCTCGATCTCGATTCCATTGTAGTCAACCGATTCGCGGCCCGCCTGAAAGAGGACCAGGCCCGACTCGGGCCGGAGAATGAGCCGATTCCCTTCCCGGCGCCAGGTCAGGCCCGCGCCCGCATCCACGAAGGCGAGGATCCCGCGACCGAGCGGAACGATGGTCAGGTCCGCTTGCTCCCCGATGGCACCATTGTCCGCCGGCAGATCCGGCCGGATCGAATCCCCGGACGCCGGCACCGACCAAGCCAGAAGAAACGCCAGCCAACAGCTGCCTCTATTCATCCCCGCTCCCTTCCCGAATCCGTTTTTCCAGGACAGACGAGGCCACGCCGGTGCCGAAGAGCAGGGCGACCTGGAGCAGGTTGGCCGGATGACCGAACGGATAATCCCAGCAGGCAAGCACCCCGACGAGTCCGATGCCGACAAGGACCCAGAACGTGACGGGATTGTGCCGCCCGCTTCGTCGAAGCGTTATCAGAAGCCACACCGGCACCACGAGCAACGCCGTCGCACCGACCAGACCGTTCTCCGCGATCAACTGCAGCCAGTCATCATGGGCGAAGGGAAAGCTTCTGCGGTCTGCGCCTCCATTGAAGGAGAATTCGGGCCCGGCGAACGAAGGGAAAATGTAGGCCCACGACCCATTGCCCCAGCCCAGGATCGGGCGGGCCAGGGCCATCCGCGCCGTATCCCGGGCCAGGAATACACGACTTTCCAGGCGATTTCCCTCACTGATCTGTTCGACCTGCATTCTCGTATAGTCCCAGCGGGATTTCATGATGCCACGCCCGGCATAGAGCACGGCACCGACCCCGCAGACCAGGACGACGAAATAAAGGGCATTGGGTCGCAGGTAACGGCCAAGCACTGTTTCCAGGCCGGCCTGCCGCAGGTGACGGGCCATCCGAAGGCAGGCCACCCCGGTCAGCACGGTCATCAGGATCAGGCCGGAGCGCGAGCTCGAGAGGATCACGCCTGCCACGATCAGGCCGATGGAAATCATCAGGACAAACGGGACCCCGGTCGCCTGCCCCCACCTCATCGATCGGATCCAGCGTGTCTCGATCAGGCCAAGGGCCATGGCCAGGGCGGGAACCGCGAAGCCCGTCCAATTATTGTGATAATCGAACGTCGCGAACGGAAGGGTGTTTGTCTGCGGCAGCAAACCCAGGAAAGTGAACTGCGGCAGCAGTTTTCCCGCCAGACCCGTCAGACTGATCACCGCCGCGTTGACCACAAGAACAGTCAATTGCTGCCTCAGCCGGCTTCGACTCCAGGCCGTACGGGACAGAGCGACAATCGTTCCCATGGCGGCTGCAAAGGAAAGGAGCACGAGGGCGGCATGGCCACGGTTGACCACGGTCGGCAGGAACTCCAGATGAGGAATCCGGGAAAGGAATGGACCATCCGGAAGGACCACCCGTTCATAGGCGGGATTGACAAGGCCGACGCCCCCGAGAGCCAGGAAGGCGAGCCAGGGCAGAAACCGCCGGAAGCCGGGGAAGGCGGGCCCGGGCAATGCCGCCATCGAAAGAACAAGGGCCGTCAGGCAGATGGCCGCCAGGATGGGAATAATCGCCGGGCCGAACCGGCCGAATGTCCACGATGCCAGCACCACCGCGCCAACCAGGAGCCAGCCCGAGATTCGCACGAGGTGGTTCATTGGCCGGATTCATTCATCTGCGCGATGGCCCGTACCAGCAGACCAAAACGTTTGTTCTGATGGGTTGAGTCGGAGAGGCTTTACGCCTCGATATCAGCTCACGCAGCTCCGGATCGAGGCGTAAAGCCTCTCCTGCAGGTTTCCAGTTCCGACTGATTTCCGTCATTTTCTACGCGAAGACCCGGTATTGGGCCGCCCTCAATCATTCGACCGATTGAAGAGCAGCCTGAGGCTGTTCAGGCAGACCAGGACCGTGCTGCCTTCATGCGCAAGAACACCCAGGGACAACGGTACCCGGCCGGTCATCGAGGCCAGGGCCATGACGGCGACTGTTCCCAGGGAGATGAAGAGATTCTGTTTGATCACCTGCCGGGATCGCTGGCTGAGCCGGAAAGCCGCCAGGAAATTGTCGATCCGGTCGTTGACCAGAATGATTTCGCTCTGCTCCAGGGCCGCATCACTCCCGCGCGCCCCCATCGCCACCGAAACATAGGCCGCGGCCAGACACGGGGCATCGTTGACCCCGTCACCGACCATGGCGACCCTGGTCCCGTCTGCCCCAAGTTCCCGAATCGCATCCACCTTCTGCTCGGGCAACAAGCCGGCCCGGATCTCATCCACTCCCAATTCCCGACCGACGGCTTCAGCCGCATGACTGCGATCTCCGGTCAGCATGACGGTGCGGATACCCAGCGTTCGGAGCCGGTCGAGAACGCCGCGAGACTCACTTCGGATTTCATCCCGAAGGAGGATCCGACCGATCAGATCCTCGGAAAGCACCCAGACTTCCGTCTCGCCCAGACCAGTCGGAGGAACATCGCGTATCCAGTCCTTCAACGGTCCTTCCTCCATCAATTCACGCCGCCCGAGCAGTGTCGACGCATTCTGCACGTTGCCCCGGATCCCCTTGCCCGTCAGTGACTGGAACTCGGAAACCTCGCCGGCCGTCAGCCCCTGCTTGCGGCCATGCCTGACAATGGCCCGGGCGATGGGATGCTGGGACTGGCGCTCGAGGGTGTAGGCAAGTTCGAGAATGGCATCCTCCCGTCCTTTCGGAAAACTCTCCACACCCGAAACGCTGAGGTCTCCTGTGGTCAGGGTTCCCGTCTTGTCCATCGCCACCACCCCGATCTCGGCCAGCTTCTCGATGGCCGCCCCCCCGCGGAAGAGGATGCCATGCCGGGCACCCCAGGCGATCGCCGCCAGGATGGCCGAAGGGATCGACAGGACAAGGGCGCATGGGCTCATCACCACCAGAAGGGTCATCGACCGGTAAAAGGCCGAGTATCCCCACGCCCCGGTCTCAAACGCGGGTATCCTCAGGATGACCGCCCAGACAAGAAACATGACAAGACAGATGCCCAGGACGAGGTAGGTGTAACCGACCCCGAAACGATCGGTGAAACGCTGACTCGGAGCCTTCATCCGCTGGGCCTTGCGGATAAGGTCGATGATCTTCTGGAGGGTACTTTGAGAGGCCGGCCGCAGCACCCGCAGTTCGACCGCACCCCAGAGATTGATCGTTCCGCCGGCCACTTCGTCCCCCATGTCCTTTTCCACCGGGACTGCCTCGCCGGAGAGGCTCGATTCATCGGCGGCGGTCCGTCCCTTCAAAATGAGCGCATCGACCGGAAAGAGTTCCCCGGGGCGGACCAGCAGACGATCGTCCGGCACAACCTCCTCCACCGGCACCAGGCTCTCCTCACCGGACTCACCCAAAATGGTGGCCGTCTTCGGAGCGGATTTGAGCAGGGCGGTGATTTCCCGATGCGTCCGGTGCATGGCATACTCTTCCAGGGCACTCGAGGTCGAAAAGAGAAAGAGAAGCAGTGCCCCCTCTCCATAGGCACCGACGAGGCTGGCTCCCACCGCGACCGCCAGCATGAGAAAGTGAATGTCGATTTCGCCGTGGCGGATCTTCTTCGATACATCGACCGCCGCATCCCACCCTCCGAAGATCATCGCTCCGACATAACAGAACAGCGAGACCTCGGCTGGAAGATCGCTCAGGCGTTCGATACCGTATCCCGCGACCAGACCCAGTCCGCAGACTGTCGCCAGACCGGCAAGGATCTTCCACTCCGATTCCCCCGTCTCGGCCAGCCGCTCTCCTTCGGGCCAGTCGAACTCGCGCCAGCGCCAGAAAACCGGGGCGGTCTCGCAAACCTGCTTCTGGACAATCGTGCCCTCCTTCGACTCGCGGACCATGAATCCGCTGGACAGCCTCTCCGAGGCCTCGACCGTCAAGCGCCTGGGCCGATCCACCTTGTGCAATTCGATGACAGACAACAGCTTGCGGTGCAAAGCCTCGACGTCTACCTGCCCCAGCGTCGCCAGGGCGACCTTGCCACTGGTCGGATCCAACCGAACGGCCTCCACACCCTGCTCCTCGAGGAGAAAGGCGGACAGGCTGTCCACCCAACTCTGGTGTTCTCTGGATTCTTTGCTCATGGAGACGCCCCGAAAGATCTCATGATTAAACGGCAAAGAACCACCGGCGCGAGGCGAAAGAATTTTCCGGAAGGCTGTCTGGCCTTTCGAGAGGCAGGGCGCCAATCTCGTTGGCGATGATCCCGTTCGCACCGACATTCAGAAGAAGATGATCGGCCTCCGTGAAGACACCGGCGGGCGCGTGCCCGCCGACATCGGCCGGTTGGTCGCCTCGGTCTTCGCGGATACCGGCTGGCTGGTCGACCGCCTCGCCCTTGAACACCGGCCGCAACAGGAAGCGATGGCCCTCGCGGTGGAACGGGCCCAGAACGAGGACCTCCCCCTTCTCTTTGAGGCCGGCACCGGCGTCGGCAAAAGCCTGGCCTATCTCATTCCCGCCATCATTCGGGCAACCGACACGGGAAGACCCTGCGTGGTCTCCACCCATACCATTTCACTGCAGGAACAGATCCAGGACAAGGACCTCCCGATCTGTCGACGCCTCTTCGAATCGGTCGACTCGCTCAAGCCCTATGCCGGCTTCAAGTCCGCCCTGCTCATCGGGAAACGCAATTACCTCTGCCCGACCCGGCTTGCCCAGGCCCTGGGCAACAAAGCCGATCTCTTCCCGGGCCCCCAACAGGAGGAACTGATTCGGATCGCGGTCTGGGCCGGTCAGACCCGGCAGGGCCTCGTTCAGGAATTGACCCCTCCACCCGACCCCGAGGTCTGGGAATGGGTCAACGCGGACGGTGCCGGCTGCAGCCGGAGGACCTGCTCCCCCGAACACTGCCACTACCAGAAGGCACGTGACGAGATGCGTCATGCCCAGATCGTCATCGTCAACCACAGTCTGCTCTTCGCCCTGCTCAATGCGGGAGGTTTTCTTCCGGGCGCCCGGGGCATCCTGCTGCCCGACGATTTCGCGGTCATTGACGAGGCCCATACCATGCCGGACATCGCCACCGAGCATTTCGGCCTCCGGCTCAGTTCCTACGGTCTCGATCGACAGCTCAAGATCATCTTCAATCCACGCCGCGGCACCGGACTGCTCAAACGCCTCGGGCACGATGGGGATCGCCGGCGCGTCATCGATGCGATCGAAGCCGCCGAGCAGTTCTTCGACTTCATTCGGGAACGGATCCTCCAGCGCCAATCGCTCATCCGGATCCGTGAGGAGGGCTGGTGCGAGCCCACCCTGGATGCCCCCCTCCGGGCTGTCCTTGAATCGGTCGATCATGTCGCGGCCGAACTGGACGACGGACCCGTCCGGGAGAATCTGCTCGACCACAAGGGTCGACTGGGCACCTACCGGGACGGGATCCGCAGGTTTATCAACCTGGCTGAGGAGGATCATGTCCACTGGATCGAACGAACCGGAAGGAAAGGTCAGATTGCGACCCTGCGGACCGCGCCGATTGATGTGGCGCCTTATCTGAGGGAGATGGTCTTCCGACGAAAGACCTCGGTCGTCCTGACCAGCGCCACCCTCGCCGTGGCCGGCCGGATCGAACCGTTTCAGAAAAAATCCGGGGCCGAATCGGAAGCCTGGAAGGTGGTCGCTTCTCCCTTCGATTATGCCCACAACATGAGGGTCTATGTCGCGGCCGACATGCCTCAACCCTCGGCCGATACCGCCCGACTCGCCCTCGACCGGCTGATCGACTATATACGCTTCTGCACCCTGCGAGTCGACGGGGGGTCACTCGTGCTTTTCACCAGCTATGCGGACCTCAGAAAGGTATCCGAGGAACTCGAAGGCGATTACCGGAAGGAAGGACGCCCTTTCTTTGCCCAGGGTCGCGATTTCTCACGGACCGAGTTGACCCGCCGCTTTCTCAATTGCGGGAACGGCATCCTCTTCGGCACCGACAGTTTCTGGACCGGGGTTGACGTGCCCGGCCCATCCCTCGCCCAAGTCGTCATCACCCGTCTTCCCTTCGAAGTGCCCACCCATCCGATCGCCGAGGCCCGGAGCGAATGGATCCGCTCCCAGGGTGGCAATCCCTTCGCCGAGATGAACCTGCCCGACGCCCTGATCAAGTTCCGTCAGGGAGTCGGCCGCCTCATCAGAAGCCACGAAGACCGCGGCGTCATCACCATTCTCGACTCAAGGATTCTCCACAAGACCTATGGGCGCCATTTCCTCGCCTGTCTCCCGACCACCGAGTTTCAGCGCATCAACCAGGAGAATCGTGACTACCGGTTTCAACCGTTCAATTGACGACCTGCTCCATCCCCTTTCAATTGAAGGTTGAGGGATGGCCCATTGAGCACACCTTGCAATCCAGGATGAAGATCAGCGCACAGAGTTTTTCCTATATCGGTCGGGTTCGAAAACGGAATGAAGACAGCCTGTTTCTGAACCGGGAACACGGCGTCTTCGCCGTGGCCGATGGTGTCGGTGGTCTCCCCGGCGGCGAGCTCGCCAGCCAGACCGCCATGAAGGCTCTGGAATCCGTCGTTGAAGACCCCTCCGTCGGTCGCGATCCCGCAGCATGGGTTCAGTGGATGCAACAGGCGGTTCTCGCAGAAGCAAGACGCGGCGGTTACGCTCAGGGTATTGCCACCACCTTGACCCTGCTGGCCTTCGACGATGAAGGAGCCACCTTGGCCCACGTCGGAGACTCCGGAGCATTTCGCATTCGGGACCGGCAGATCCAAACGCTGACCGAGGTCCACAACGTCGAACATGAGAACCGGGCGCGCGGATTGCCGGTCGATGAGACCGACCGCTACCGCTTTGCGATCACCCGTTGTCTCGGCATGGAAGAGTTGGTCGTCCCCCAGATCCAACGCTTCGAAACCCATCCCGGGGATGTTTTTCTGCTGGCCACCGACGGTCTGACCGATCTGCTCGAACCCGCTGAAATCCTCAGGGTCTTTCTTCGGGACCCCGATCTCGATGCCTTTCTCGAAACCTTGCGGGTCGAGTGTTTTGAGAGAGGCGCCCACGACAACGTGACCGCCATCGCCCTGCGGATCGAGAATTCCTGAGTTTTCTGCTGCCCGATGCGCTCCCTGCGATTCCAGGAACTCGTCGAGAAGAATCCCGACAACGAACTCTTCAGGTTCAGCCTCGCCCAGGCACTTCTGAAGGAAAATCGCTTGCCCGAAGCTGAACCGCATCTGCGCCTCTGCATTGCGAAAAGACCGGATTGGATGGTTGCCTGGATCCTTCTCGGCAAAGCACTTCTTGAGCTCGGGAGCAGGACCGAGGCCCGTCCCATCCTGGAGGAGGCCCTGCGCCTGGCGGTGGAACAGAACCACGAGGAACCGGAAGCCGAGCTGCGAACCCTGCTGGCCGGTTTCTAGTGCAGGGTTGAGGATGAAAGCGAACGGTTGCCAGAGGCATGGGCGTTCATCCTCCCATGCGACGCCTCACCATGCCTCTTCGTCCGCCCGTCCGCACCGGACCTCCCTACGCTGGCCGTTATTCACCCGCCGTCCAACGGTCGGACGAAAAACCGGACGGTCGCCTCACTAACCGGTTCCCTGAACCGCCAGCTCAGCCGCGTCGGAGTCGAGCTCTCCTGAATCACGCAATGGTCAAAGACCAGCTCACCGTCCGCGGAACTCACCTCCACTTCCACGGCTGCACCCTGTGACGATACCCGCAGACGCCCATCGGGCATCCGTTCCCAGTCCGCGTAGGTGATCAGGGCCGTCTCAAAGGTCTCAGGACTCGAAAACTTCACCTTGTCCAGAACCTCGACCGATCCCTTCCCCGTCCGGTTATAGGTGAAGGCCCGGATCAGGTTGATCAGGTCGGGCACCTTGTAGGCCCGGTCCAAAGCAAGAATCACCTGATCGCGCTCATCGGTGAAGTGGCTGTCTATGACCTCCGCATAGGCATCGCGGCCAAAACCGGTCCGGTGATAGGTCTCATCGGGAAACTGCAGCTTTCCGGCCACCACCGGAACCGGATGTCCAAAGGAATTGAGCAGCTTTCCCAGGTAACGGTTCGTGCTGAACGTCCGCACCGTGTAGATCTCCGCACCTGGATCGGTCAGCAACTCCACCGCCCCCACCAGGACGGTGAAGGTGCCGAGGTCGTTGTGATTGTGATTGGCCCCGTTGTGGCCGCCCTTGAAGGTCGCCGCCATCCGGGTCGAGGCCGTCGGACCCGGTCGAGAGATGAGAAACTGGACGTCCTCGAACCACTCCCGGATCGCCCGGGGCTCCGGACCGGCATAGGCCTTGTTGATGTCCACCTGATGGAAGAGAATGAGATGGAGGATCTCCGCGAATTGGAAGTGGATCGGGTCAAAGGGCTCGGTCGGCGTCTCGGTCGAGCGCGCCGTCCGTCGCGGATCGATCCGGTTGTTCAACCAGTGCATCAGCCACTGCGGGCTCTTCACGTCCTTCTGGCAGTCGGCGAAGGTCGGATAGGCCCCGTCCTGAATTTCCATCCGGGCACTGAAATGTGATACCTTTTCCACCCTCGGCTTCTTCATCCAGTCGATCCGGCCTCCCGTCGCACCGAAGACCAGTTCCGCCGCCAGCACGTAGTGGCTGAACCCGTACCCCCAATAGGCCACTCCCTCGGTATAGAAACCACTCGGCTCGAAGCCTTCCTCGGAATGGCGTATGAGTTTCTCCACCACAGCCACATACCAGGCCCGCTCCCGGGCATCCTCCTTCAACTCGAGCGCACAACCAAGCATGCAGGAGAGAAGGACACTGTTCCAGTTGTGGGTTACGGTGGCCCACCAGAAAATCTCGCGGCCGCTCTTGATCCGTTCCTCGAACGGCTGGAAAATCCGGACGTCCACCTCGGTCCGGATCATGTCCCGAATCTCCGGACTCAGGCGATCCCCGAGCAGATGGAGAGCCGTCACCAGATTGCCCGCGTAGTGGACGGAGGCCAGATCGGTGAAGATGTCGCGCCGCTCATGAAAATCCCGCGCCCGCTCGTGCAGGGGAAAGGTCCAGGAATTGACCGCGCACAGTCTTCCTACGAGCTCCTCAATCCGGGGGATCAGCCGCCCGGTCGGCTCGAGGCATTCGACGATCGGAAGCAGGGCAAGACTCGACCGTGCCCGGGGAGGAAGCGGATCGAACTTCGTCCGGTCATTCGTCTCCATCACATAGACGCAATCTTCATTCGTAAAATAACAGCGGGGTTCGTCAGTTTCATACTGCCGGGCCTCCTCCAGCAACCGTTCGCCCGCCTTCGAGCGCCGAACCTTTTCCCAGGCCGCCCGATCCGTCCACGGACGTCCCAGATGGTAAGTCCCCGGCAGCATCAGGGCCATCACCTCGTCGACCCGGGCTTCGTCCGGGGCGAAATTCAAACCTCCCGGCAGATTGATGTGTTGGTCACCGTGTCCCATGAATGCGTGTGTGTCAGAGGGTTGATAGCGGCCGTTCGTCTGGTCGCGGGTAATTGAAGATAAGCAAGACGTCCGGACGCTTGCGGTCCACAACCGCGCAAGCAGCGATGCGTCGATCACGTCCGATAGGATCACTCATTCAAAGGGGTCAGCCCCTCTTTGCCGTAAGCCTCCTCTTGAGGGCCCTCACTGATTTCTGATCGGATCGACCAAATGATCCCGCAAGTCGGGAAACCATGGCCGGCGGCCCCATGTTGAGTTGTTCTCCCAACCATCGGTTGCCGACGCTTGTGCGTTTCTTCATCGACCATGCCAATGCGGCCTTCCATTCTGCTGATTTCTTTTCGTCGCGGACGTCGTCTTCGGTCTTGCCCAATGCTTTCATCTGATCCTTCAACAGAACTTCCCATTCGATTTCATTGAGCTCACGCAGTTCTTTACCTCCCCAGTCCTTGGCAAGATCCATCTTCTTGAAATCGTCCCAGACTGCTCTTCGAAATGAATTCGTTCCCAGAACTGTTCCTTGGGACAATCCATCGAAAGCTTTCTCCTTTTCCGCAGAACTGAGTCCATTGAGTTCGTCCAACAGTTCTCGATAGCGGCGCCAATCTGCGGGGGTGTCCGCCTGACCGGTGATTCCCGGCAACCAATCGCCGCACTGCAGGAACGGCGGACGAGTCTTCTTTCGGAGGAACTTCGGAAAGCTGCTCCAGGAATGGCTCTCCAGGTTGGCGACGGTGACCAGTCCTGCCCTTACTGGATTCAGGTGAATGTAATTGATCACCCGAAGCCAATGGTCACCCGGCTCGACCAGAATTGACTTGTAGCGTCCCTGAAAGACGTGCCCTTGTTCACTGAAGTAGCTGTTGAATCGGTTGCCGAAGGTGCTCTGCAGCCACTGCATCCCCTCGACCAGATTTCCTTTCGGAGTCGCCAAAGCCAGATGGAAGTGGTTGCGCATGACGCAGTAGGCTCCCAACTCCCATCCACAACGCTCACAAGTCTCAAAGAGAGCCTTCTCGAATGCCTGCGCCGTGCCAGGACCGCTGAAAAGATCCTGTCGGAAGTTGCCGCGGTTGATCACATGATAGAGAGCTCCGGCGAATTGGATCCTTGGTTTCCGTGCCATGATCGAGTGGTGGGAGGTCGGATTGTTTGCGTCAACGGCAAAGAGTAAGAGCTGACCCTCTTGGATCACCCTTTATGATCGCCCTTTATCTTACAGGCATTGGCCCTAAGGCCGGACTCCTTCGCATCTCCAGAGCTAGTCGAAGACGAAGAATATAGATACAACGACCCTACACACCTCGTTTAGTTCAAAGTCAATAGCAACATTAAATATTATCGTTCGTTCCGGTTCACTAAAAGAAAATATCAATTTGATCGAATCTTCCTTATGCACGATCTCCGGAAATACTTCTCTTCCGCATTTCGATTTCAATATTTCAAGGAGAGTATGCTTGCTAACGCCACGCAATTGTTTCGAAATAATCTTGCTTAGGACTACATTGTCCGTCGGGTAGATAAGCTCATTTGCAATTCCGAAGAACTCCAAGAGTCTTCGTTGGCACTCTGCATCCAACATGCGAATTGTATTCTCCGGAACTTACGGGCAAGCCACGGTGAGATAAAGAGAAAGAATCAAGAGAACATTCCTAAGAAGTCTCATATCTCGAGGAACAAAGATCTTTATCATCATGAATCTGTGGCAAAATATAAAACCCTCTCCAGCTGACTAGGATCTAGGACTTCAAGTTGCTCCTTACTATCTGGACAGCATTCGAAATAACCCGCGTGTCCCAATAGGATTTGCACATAACGGTAGACATCGCGATTTCACCTTCAAGCAGTTGTGCTGCGAGTTTATCCAGCTCATCTGCCTTCAGGGTCTGATGGATTCCATCCTTTTCAGACTGAAAGATTAACTGTATTCCGTAAATCTCGTTACCATCTTGGATATAGGACTCCCCGTGGCCAACAATCACAACAACAACTACAGCGTCTCTCGATCGATGATATCGGACAAGAGCCTCGAGTTCTTCTCGAGTAGAAAAGTCATCGCCCTCAAGGTAGCAATCATCGCATTCTCTTGAGAGGTATTCCCCACTTCCCACAATTGATTCTTGAACAGTCAGTCCATCTTCAGTGTAGCCTTTTGCGAAATATATACTTCGTTCGACAAGCACAACGGCGACTCTTGCAACTCGCTCGTTTTGTTGGGCCGCATCCTCCGTTCTCCTTTCCTCCTTTGCTTCTTTGTCTTTGTCTTTGTCTTCCGCGGCGTGGCACCCCCTGGCCAACGGCCCGTGTCTGAGTTGCACCGGGGTGCCGAGCCCGCCAAAGGTATCCGCAAACCGTGCACCCGCCCGCCAAGTATCCGTGTAGGTGTCGAACATCTTCGGGCGGTCCGGTCGTCCTCCGAAGATTTTGCCGAGAACAATATTCTCGAACATGCTGAAGAGCGCATTCGCCAGGTAGAGCGTTGCCCCGCCATCAACGAACTGTCCCAGATGATCCCAGCGGTCGACCGGCCGGTTGGCGCAGTAGGCGTAGAGGTTGAGTCCTCCGTATTCGCCGACAGGATCCCGGGTGATGAAGCGGCCCAGTTTCGGTGAATAGAACCGGTGGTTGTGCTGGTAGAGACCGGTCTCCGAGTCGTAGTATTTGCTGGCGAAGCGGATCGGGTTGTCTGGGGCCTGGGTGCCCCGACCGGATTCTTGTAGCCGAGCAATTCTCCAAAGGCGCTGTAGCAATAGACGGCCTCCAGGGATCCGGTGCCGGCGTTGATCAGGCCCTGCACGTTGCCGTTGGCGTCGTAGAGGGGGATGTGGTGACGGGTGCCGTCGGTGGTGAGCAGGAGCCCGCCGACTCCACCGGCGCCATGTAGGGTGCCCGTGGCATCGAGTCCCCAGCAGTAGGATCGGTCGGTCGGGTAGGCGGCCGTGACCCCCTTGGCGTCGACCTCCACCACGGGCAGCCAGCCAAAGGCCAAATCACTCACATCAAGCGTGTAGAAATCGCACCGACCGGATTCCTCCGGATACAGGTTCGGCCGATCGAACGTGGAATCGGCTGGATCCTTATCCCTGATGCTCACGCCCGATTTCATGGCGGGGATCCTGAACCATTTCGGTCGTCCATACAATCCTCGATTCCAATCTGCGAAGAGTGTCTGCGGCCACAGACACTCGCTGCCTCTTTCCAGATCGACCAGTCGACCGCGGAAACTGAGAAATGAACGATGACCTTTTCAGGTTCGAGAACGGAACGTTGACCCCATGTCATCTTTGCGGCCTCCCGATCGGGTCAACGGCAAAGAGTAAGGGCTGACCCCTTCTTCTCCCCTCCTGATGCTCACGCCCGATTTCATGGCGGGGATCCTGAACCATTTCGGTCGTCCATACAATCCTCGATTCCAATCTGCGAAGAGTGTCTGCGGCCACAGACACTCTCGCTTCTTTCAGATCGACCAGTCGACCGCGGAAACTGAAATGAACGATGACCCCTTTCAGGTTCGAGAACGGAACGTTGACCCCATGTCATCTTTGCGGCCTCCCGATCGGGTCAACGGCAAAGAGTAAGGGCTGACCCCTTCTTCTCCCCTTGTCATCTTTGCGGCCTCCCGATCGGGTCAACGGCAAAGAGTAAGGGCTGACCCCTTCTTCTCCCCTACGACGAGGCCGCCATGGTCGGCAAACTCGACCGAGAGCGCGAAGCCGCCGACCGGATTTTCGGCCTCCTGCCCGACGATCAGGGCACTCACTTCCGCGCACTCTGGGAGGAATTCGAAGAACGCCGGACCCCGGAGGCCCGTTTCGCCGCGGCCCTCGATCGACTCCAGCCCGTCCTCCTCAATATCCACACTGCCGGACACGCCTGGAAGCATCACGGCATCCGCCACGACCAGGTCCTCGACCGCAATCGACGCATGGCCGAGGGCAGCGAGACCATCTGGGCCTTCGCGAAGGCCCAGATCCAGAAGGCCGTCGACCGCGGCGACCTGCTGCCGGCCGAATAAGCGGATTCAGAATCCGCAGCCAGCGAATGTAGCCACGCCGCTATGTCGGCGTGCCCGCGGCATCCTGTTTGAACGATGCACAGGCACATGCCCTCTTCCATTCGTACGATTCTTTGTGTCTTCCTACCTCACCGAGGAGTCCTCTCCCCTTTGGGTCCAAAGAGCGCAAACCTACATTGGAAACCCGGACCGACCTACAGGCCAACTCGAGGGAAAATCCTGTCCAAAGAGTCTGGAGAACGACGCAGCCGCAGAATCAATCCCGAACTGCAAAAACTCATCAAGATCGCCAGCATCTACAACACGCACCAATGACGCCAGTATCGCCTGCTCATTATGTACCTTGCGCAACCCAAGTACCTGCGCTAGCAATGAACTTCGATCGGATCCCAGAGAGAGTATTAGCCCCTCTAAACGTAGCGTTCGAGTCAATTTCTCAAGACCATAACCGCAGTTCAGATACTGGGAATCGTTCCCATCTAGCTCGGCCCAAGAAGTCGACTCCCAAGCTCGAAAAAGTGCATCTCTTGCAAATTCCCCTTCGGCAATCGAGGTGGTCAGGGCGATACACACATCTATTTGCTTCCAAACCTCCGAGTACTCCAAAGGATCTACTTTGCCACGTTCAACTTCGAGCTTCTTGACGATAGCACGACACTCATACGCCGCCGACTCGAAGGTACTCCTAATAGCTCTAGAATCTTGGACCCCTATCTCCGAGCAAACGGGTAGATCTGAAGAGTAGAAGATCATGTCCTCAACCACCGCGCGAAGGCGACCTACCAGATAGAATGAGAGTATTCTCCCCTCTGCGACAGGGATATCGTCGAGTCTATCAAGCAACGTCTTCACACTACCGCTCGGGCCACAGAGGCCGCTTGAAAAACTAAGAACAATCGCAAGGAATAATGTCGATTTGCTTATCATACTATAAAAATCCAAATCAAGGTCCGTAAGTCGGTAGCGGACCGCATTCGGAATAAAGGCGGTTCCTGAGGGCCGCAACCGCCAATTCGGATCCAGAACCTGTTATGTAGGGCGTAAAAAGGTCGAGTAAAGCTTGAGCATAGTTCATGCAACCCACCGGGTCCATGCGCTCACCTAATGTCTTCTCCACATCTTTAACTCTTGCACGCACTCTTGCTGGAAGCAACTCAAGTAAAGGACCGATTTGGTCAGCAACCTTGATCGCGTGAAGTGCGTTCGCAATAACGCCAAGACCTTTGGTGTCCAATTTGTTCGTTATGTCAAAGACGCGTGTTTTCTCGTAAAATGCATCGATGGTTTCGACTGATACGACGACACTGTTCGCCTGTGACGCGATTGCAGCTGTCTCTGCACGGATGTGAATTATCGACATATGAACAATCACCGCCTGGACCTCTTCGGGGGTAAGTGAGGAAAGAACCTTTAGTAACTCGCTCGCTAATTGACCGTCGATCCCTCCAACTAGCCCTATTATTGCATCAAGAGACCCGTCACTAATAGTTCCACTTTGGGCCTCCTCATCGGCGGCATTCCACCCCATGGCGATGGGACCGTGCCTGAGCGGAGCCGGGGTGCCGAGCCCGCCGAAAGTATCCGCGAACCGTGCACCCGCCCGCCAGGTATCCGTGTAGGTGTCGAACATCTTCGGGCGGTCCGGTCGTCCTCCGAAGATTTTGCCGAGGACATAATTCTCGAACATGCTGAACAGAGCATTCGCTACGAATAGGGTTGCTTCGCCGTCCACAAATTGCCCGAGGTGATCCCACCGGTTGACCGGATCGTTTCCACAATAGGCGTAGAGATTGAGACCGCCGTTTTCAGCGATGGGATCTCGTGAGATGAAGCGGCCCAATGACGGCGAATAGTAGCGGTGATTGTATTGGTAAAGACCGGTCTGGGTATCATACCATTTGCTGGCGAAGCGGATCGGATTGGCGGTCGCGTAGGTGCCGGCCGATTGTATCAACTCGCCGGAAGCCGAGTAGCCGTAGACAGCCGCAAAGGCGCCTGAATTCTTGATCAGACCGTGGACATTGCCGTTGGCGTCATAGACCGGCAGGTAGAAGGTGTACCCTTCGCTGATCATGAGCAGACCGCCCACGCCGCCTCCGCCGTGCAGGGTGCCGGTTGTGTCCAATCCCCAGGTGAAGGTGCGGACCAGGCTCAGGGTGCTTGGTCCGGCCAGTTCCGCGATCACGTTCCAGCCGTCATAGATGTAGCGGCGATCCGAGACGAGGATCCCATAGGACCGTTCGATCTTGCGGACCCGGCGGTTTTGGTAATCGTACTTGAATTCGAGATACACTCCGGAAGATGAATGCGCGGCCGTAGCCAAGCGGTTCTCCGCGTCCCAGGTGTAGGTCCAGACTCCGTCGCCGGTAAGGTTGCCGTCGGCATCGTGCGAAAACGAAATGCCGGCCACACTATCGTATTCGTTGCTGTTGTTGGGGACATAATCGCGAGAGACACCGTTTTTCCATTCGTCGTCGCGGTTGCCCTGCGAAT
Source organism: Opitutaceae bacterium (assembly GCA_041395105.1). Taxonomy (NCBI): domain Bacteria; kingdom Pseudomonadati; phylum Verrucomicrobiota; class Opitutia; order Opitutales; family Opitutaceae; species Opitutaceae bacterium. The sequence continues at coordinate 36,283 of JAWLBB010000013.1, forward strand.
CGTGATTCCAGATCCGCTGCCGATTCGGGATCAGGGCATTGTTGGACAAGTCTCGAGCCTGTGCGTTGTAGACTTCACCGCGGGCGGTGTAGAGGTATTCGTCCTTGATGCCTTCCTCGTAGCCGAGGTTCTCAAAAATCGAACCAATGGCCGACCGGTTCGAAGACTGGCCCACGTCATCGAGAGTGTAGTCAAATTTGCCCTTCAAGGATGTGTTCCACTTGGTTTCGACTTTCTTGATCACTTCGCGCCAGCTCTGCCACTCGGTTTCGCGCCGGAACCCCTCGACATACCAACCGCCATCGACGGCCGAAACCTGGTCGGACCCCGGTTGGTATTCGTAGTTGAAATCCGCGCCCACGATGTATGGGCGGTGCCCCGTCAGCTTCGACAAGCGCCCGGTAACGGCGGAATAGTAATGGATACTCTCAACTTCCAGGTTGGCAGTGGTCAGATCGTTGCCCGCGTGCGCGGAATCCTCCCAGCCCAGTCGCACCCTCGAGGGCCGCCCAAGGGTATCGTAGGATCGGTAGATCTGGCGGCTGTTCGAGGACTGCGCGCCGTACCAGGTGGAGCTCAAACGCTGGGCCTGCAGCTGGTCGTCGTTGGAGCGGTGAAAGAACTCGTGCCAGCCGGTGGCATCGTAGACACGTCGGACACGACCTGTGCGCGAGAACTTTCCGTTGAAGTTTGAATAATAGAAGGATACATCCGGGGTGCTGTCGCCGTAGTCGATCTTCTTGATCTCACCGGTGCGATAACCCGTGCTCTCTTCGTAAGTATAGGTCGTCGTGACTCCACGGGCCCAGGTTCGTGTCTTGACCTGACCCCGATCGTTGTAGGTGAAGCTGACGGAGGATCCGCCGGGATCGGTCTTGGAAAAGACCAGGCCTGTCTTCACACCGCCCTGGGTATTGGTGAACGACCAGGTCGTCTGATCGTAGACCTGCCCGCTGCCGGGCCAGGTGCCATTGTCCCAGTTCACCCCGGTGCCGCGGTAGAGCCGCATCTTGGTCTTCCACCCGTAGTCGTTGTATTCGTATTCGACCGGGTTTTGTCCGCTACCCCATTCATGGGTGAGCTGCCCCCTGGTATCGTAGGCGTAGCGTTTGTTCTTCCACTGGTGCGAATCGTTGATGCTCTCCATGGAAACGCGGCCGATGGCGTCGTAGTAGGTCTGCTGGAACCCGCCACCGCCGAGTTCGGGTTGTTTCTTGTGCTTCACAAATGTCGTGCCCGGATAATACTCCAGTTCAACAGAAACGTCGTCGCGCGTCGAGGTTTTCTGG
>JAWLBB010000014.1 GCA_041395105.1 Opitutaceae bacterium
GATCGGGTCCCGCGGGATCTCTGGCCGCTGCCCTATGTCTCCCTCTTCCGGCAGAAGGAGCTCCGGGAACTCCTGGAGGCTTATCCGCTTGATCTCGGGCGTCCGGAATCATCGCCGGGCTCGGATGATTCGGGTCTGAACCACCTGTGCAAACCCGGAATCTACACCGACGAATGGGGCAGTATCTGGGAGACCGGAGAACCGGGCATCATCGGCGAAGTCAAACATCCGGCCCTGGCCGAGTGGTCCGCTTTGTCCACGTTTCAGCCGCCGTGGGAACTGGTGAAGAATCGGAATCTCGAGGCGGCCAACCGGGACTGCGCGCGTTCGGACCGGTTCATGCTCTCGCCGGTCTGCGCGCGAGTGTTTGAGCGCCTCCAGTTTCTTCGCGGCAGTGAAAACACCTTTGTCGATCTGGCGGACCGCCCGCCCGAACTCCTCAAGCTGATCGAAATGGTCCACGAATACTACCTGACGGAAGTCCGAGACTGGGCCCGTTCGGAGGTCGATGCGGTCTTCCTGATGGACGACTGGGGCGCCAACAACGCCTTGCTGATCAATCCCGCTACCTGGCGGCAGATGTTCAAGCCGCTCTACCGTGAATACTGCGACATCATCCACGAGGCCGGCAAATTCGTCTTCTTTCATTCGGACGGCCATATCGACGCCATCCTCGGAGACCTCGTCGAGATCGGCGTCAACGCAATCAACTCGCAACTCTTCTGCATGGACATCGAGGACCTCGCCCGGCGCTACAGGGGAAGGATCACCTTCTGGGGGGAAATCGATCGGCAACACGTGCTGCCATTCGGATCACCCGCCGACGTCCGAGCGGCCGTCCATCGCGTCCGGAGTGCCCTGGATGACGGAACCGGAGGCGTCATCGCCCAGTGCGAGTGGGGAAAGGACAATCCCCGGGAGAACATCGAGGCCGTCTTCAGGGCATGGCTGGAATGACCCGTTTCGTCCTGTCCGGATTTCTGACGAGATACACCCGGATGGTGGACGATCCGACTTCTGCCCGAAGCCTGTCGAACCGGTGATTGAGCATCACCATCCGGCGAGAGTAGACGCGTAGAGACAGCTTCATCATTCCGAGAACAGCATATCAAGAAACCTGCCCGGGTTGCCCAGAAAGCGCCGGTAGAGCTGGACGTGGTCCAGGTTATCGAATTCCTCCTCGGATATCCCTCCTCCGTCGAAGGATAGAATCTGCGCTCCGGGAAGGCTCATGAGGATGGGAGAATGGGTGGCGATGATGAATTGCGCCCCCTCCCTGTCGTTGACCATCTCGCGGATCAAGTAGAGCAGGGAAAACTGCGACTGCGGCGACAGAGCCGCTTCGGGTTCGTCGAGCAGGTAGAGACCGCCGGACGATATCCTCGATTTGAAGACGCGAAGAAACCCCTCCCCGTGAGACTGCGAATTCAGATCTCCGTAGCGCGAATCCAGGGCGTTTTTCTGTCCCAGAAGCGACCCTCTCGCCAGAGGCTCATCCTTGAATCTCTCCGCTAAATCGCCCAGCTCGGCTGACAGTTCCTTGTTCCGCCGCATGAAATTGAAGAAATCCTCCGAACGAAAGAAGAAGCCTTTGCCCGTCCGGCGACTCCAGGTCAACTTGAGGTTCCTGGCATACGGGCGAATGGCGTCGAGACTGTCGTCCTGATCCAGGCTCTTTCCGCCAACGACGATCCGCCGACTCTTGATGGCAATCGCCTCGAGCAGGGTCGACTTGCCGGACGCATTGGCACCGACCAAGCAGGTGACCGGCGAGTGAAGCCGAATGACCCTTGGGTGGCCAATGGAAGGAACCGAATACGGAAACGAATCCGACCCGCCACCCGCGATTCCGATTTCGGTCAGATAGATCAAGGTCAGGTGGCATCGTCTGCCTGGAACAGGCTGACTTTGTGTCTTGGCCCTTGCCGCCAGAATTTCCAGTTTTCGTTTTCGGGAAAGGCGTCTCGCTTCCCGCCACCAGGACAGGCCAGCACCGGACCGCTGAAGGCCGGGGACCGCTTCAAGTCGGATACTCTGACGTTCATTGGGTGGATCGCGTCTCCGAGCGGATTGCCTGCTTCAGGGAATCGGGCATCCAGGAGGTCCTATGGCCACGTCCGGCGAGGTCAATGGTGAAGACGTTGAAGGACATCCCGTCGCCGACTCGGGCGAACTGTTCAGAGGGCCGGAAGCCGGCCAGTTTCTTCCTGCCGAAAGCAGCATAGAATCGATTGTCTTCGTCCGAAAGGCAGTCGGCCGCTTCGTCCGCCCCGGCGGGAAAGTATCCGACCATGTCGTGGCACGCCTCGCAACGCCAACCGGCAATCCTGGAGGCTCATTCTCGTTTCGATGGTCCAGATCGCAATCCATCACGCCTCTCAGACCCGGGGAGAGGACCTGCGACAAAACCACTCTCCAAAGTCGATCCTTGAGTTGAATGGACCGAAGCGGGCACTTTGCG